>JAKLJF010000844.1 GCA_023151335.1 Thermoanaerobaculia bacterium
TTCCCAGCGTTCGTTCCAACGACGACCATGAAGCCAAGTTCCCGGTGGAACTCCCACAACGTACTATTAAATTGTTAACCGATCCGAACGATTTGGTACTGGATTGTTTTATGGGGAGTGGAACTACTGCCATTGCCGCTGTCCGGGAAAACAGGCGGTTCATCGGAATCGAATTGAGTCCGGACTATGTTAAACTGGCGAATAACCATATCCATAAAGAATTATCTGCGCCAACATTGTTTAATCATTATGCTGATTGACCCGAATACTTTAATTGAAGACTTGGAGCGTCTTGAAGCCATCGAAAAAGCAACCTTAAGGTTGGTAGTACAAGCTATCTGGGATTTTCGCGCTTCGGCTAAATCCATATTTGACGAAGAAGGTGACCTCGTGGCAGATATAGGTGAAGATATTACCAGAGAAGCGTTGGATAAAATGGGAATGAGCCGGATTGAACAAAGATTGTTTGGCAAAATTGATTATAAAAGAGCGCGTTATCTGTTTCATCCTGATTTCGCAATTCGTCAGGCGCTGTTTGTTGATTCAAAAGCAGAAAAAATTAGCGGCAAAGGCACCGCAACCCTCCAAACATCTCAACTATCCATGATTGTACGGCAAACCAGGGCCAATCAATTGCAGGAAGTCCAGGGCAAGTTGCCGCCGGTGCTGCAAGTTGGCGAACAGCGTTTTTTAACAACCACCATATTTGTCAAATACAACTACACGGAATCGGCAGGCCAAGATAAAACGTTAGCATCCATAACCATAGCCGCATTGCCAAATGGTTTTCTTCAAAGCAAATACAACCCCAATGCCATAGATACAATTTTTATTGCCGGTAGAAATGCCCCGACCTTGGGGGAAGAATTTCGGGTGCGTTTGAGTTTTAGCCGGCTCAGACAAAAGGAGGTCTGGCGGGTTCAGGAAATTGAAATGAATAGACTTGATTTCTCCTGGATGGAGTAGGAACTACTACTTGAACTTTCATGGTTATTTTTGTACTTTTACCATGAAAATTCACCAGCGTGATTTTTATTTATCGAGCAAATAATACGTCACCGTCATCGTCTCCGAAACTGTGACTTTATAGTCGGGCGTTTTTTCCGTGAACATACCCCCCAGCATTTTAAAAATGCTGCCGAACATGCCGCCGGATCCGGTGAGGGAATCCATATACTTGTCGAGGGTAAACCCGTCGAAATCGGAACCGATCTTGTACACGCCGCCCACCTTTTTGCCCGCCAGTTTGGCGATCGTTTCGGCTTTGGCCTTCGATTTTTTCATCAGTTTTTCATACAGCCTGGTTTTGTCGAGCAGTTGTTTGTCTACCGTGGCGCCCATGTCCATCGTGCTGACGAAGGGGTTTTCTTTTATTCTGGGTAAAACCTCGTCCATCTGGGCTTTGGAGGAGAAATCAATCATAATACCTTCGTTTTTGGGCGTCTCGGGGCTTGGGGTCATACCACCCATCGGACCTTTGAGGAAACCGAACTGATCTTCAGGACTTTTCCAGTGCACTTTATGCTCGTCGAGGATGCGGATCACACCTTCGCGATCGGTGGTAAAATCGGTTTTCATATTCGCGAACGGGTCCGAAGGCGGCGGCGGGGGCTCGCCGGGCTCTTCACCCTCTGCCGGTTCTTCAATTTCCTCGTCGATGTGATACCGGGGTGTGGAAAAGTCAATTTTCATGGTGTCTTTAAAGGACACCATCACGCTGATATGATCGGCGGGGACAATAATGGTATCGGTCACGGACACCTGAATGGTGCTTTGCGCGTGAATAAAGGGTACAAGTCCTGTCAGGCAGAAAAGGGTCAGGCAAGCGATTTTTTGCAGCATGGCGTAAAGTTTTGAAATGGTTGGAAGAATTGTCCCAAATATAAGCCGGATTCTGGTAAAAATTTACCTATTGAACTTTTCCATTTGTTTCGAAATCTGTTCCGCCAGCCAATCGCGGTGATAAATTTCAGTGGCGGGCGGCAGTTCGGCCAGGAGTTTGGGCAGTTGATGCGCTTCGGGTTTGTCTATTTTTGCCAGGCGGCGGGTGAAATCTACGAATTGACGGGCCTGCTTTTTAATGTTGGGATTGAGCAACTCCTGGCGAAGCAAATACACACGGTAGGCTTCGAGAAAAGAGAGCAACAATTCGGTTTCTCCTGTTTCATAATAAATTCGGGCGAGCAGGTTTCTGGCAATGACAGCCATTTGAGGATTTATAGGGCTGACCTGGTTAAGTATAATTTGCGCCTGGGTGTAATCGCCCATATGGAAATGGTATCGCCCCATTGCCATCAGGTAAGTATCTTCCGCGTAATCGGCCGGCAGGTGATCCCGGTATTTCCGGATAAACTGTGCTGTCCATTCGTTTTGGCCCGTCTGCAGGCCCGTATTGACCAGGTTTAAAAAACGCGAAGGAGAAAGTGCGCCGTCTTCGAACAGCAACCCCTGTTCCAGCAAGGTCTTGTTAATTTCAAAGTATTCCTTAAAAAATTGCTGATCGTTGTACTGGTTGATCCGGCGGGAACAATAATTTAACAAACTGGTATACAATAGTTTCTGTTCATTATCATTGAACCGGGAGTCATATTGGTTAAGCAGCTCTTTTTGTCTGTAAAAGAAATTTGTATCCTCCGGACACTGCACCATGTGGGTACCGGTCAGA
>JAKLJF010000845.1 GCA_023151335.1 Thermoanaerobaculia bacterium
GCGCTCTTCGTCCTGCGATGGGTATCCGATCTTTACTTTGAGCAGAAAGCGGTCTACCTGAGCCTCCGGCAGGGGATAAGTGCCCTCCTGCTCGATCGGGTTCTGGGTAGCCAGCACCAGGAATGGTTCATGCAGTTTAAACGTTTCGGTACCGATAGTTACCTGGCGCTCCTGCATGGCTTCGAGCAGGGCGCTCTGTACCTTGGCCGGCGCGCGGTTTATTTCATCGGCCAAAACAAAATTCGCGAAGATGGGTCCCTTGCGCACCGTGAACTCCGCCTTGGCCGGGTTGTAGATCATGGTACCTACCACGTCGGCGGGCAACAGGTCGGGCGTAAATTGAATACGGCTGAATTTGGCGTCCACGGCCTGGGCCAGGGTTTTGATGGCCAGGGTTTTGGCCAGGCCTGGCATACCTTCCAGCAGGATATGGCCCCGGGTGAGCAGGCCGATCAGCAGGCGGTCCATCATGGCCTGCTGCCCAACGATTACCTTGGAAGTGGCGGCGGTCAGTTTTTCGAGGAAGGCGCTTTCGGACTGTACGTACCGGTTGAGCGCTTCCATGTCTATGGTTGATTGCATGAAAAAGAGGATTAATGCAAAAGGAAAGTTCACATAACGTTAACAAGAGACTTTCGGGTGTCCCGCGAGTGAAATTTTGTTAAAATTAGGGGAATTCCCTGAGCAGAAATCAACAAATCAACAAATCAACAAATCAACAACTTCAACCAATTTAACCCTGCTTACCTTTGCCCGATCTAAGCTACGTTTATGCCATTGGATCAACTACACGAACAGGATCGCTTGAAACAGGAAAAGGGTGAAATGTCCTTTTTCGAGCACATCGAAGAATTGCGCAAACATATTCTGCGTTCGGTTGCGGCGATCGTGGTGGTGGGTATCGTTTGTTTTATCAACAAGGACTTTATTTTTAATACCCTGATCTTTGGCCCGCGCAACCCCGATTTTTTTTCTTACCAGGTGTTGTGCAATGCTTCACACTGGATGGGGCTTGGCGATAAGATGTGCGTTCAGCCGGTAAAATTCCAGATCATTACCCGGCAATTGGGAGAGGTATTGATGCAACATTTATACGTGTCATTCTGGCTGGGCGTTATCGTGGCGTTCCCTTTTATTTTTTGGGAATTCTGGAAGTTTGTACGCCCGGGTTTGCACGATGAAGAACAAAAAACCGTGCGGGGAGTGGTGGGTGTTTGCTCCGCCCTGTTTTTGCTGGGCGTTGGATTCGGGTACTTTGTGATCGCGCCTTTTTCGATCAATTTCCTGGCAGGTTACACGGTGGAAGGAACCGACGTATCGCCGACGCTGGATTCCTACGTGACCTACATGACCATGTTCACCATCCCGACCGGGCTGATCTTCGAAATGCCGGTGGTGATCTATTTTCTGGCAAAAATTGGCCTGGTGGGTCCGAATTTTTTACGCACCTACCGCCGTCATGCCATCGTCATTATTTTGATCATCGCCGCCATTATCACGCCTCCCGACGTTGTTTCGCAGACCATCGTTAGCATACCGTTGTTTATCCTGTACGAGGTAAGTATACTCGTGGCGGCGAGAATACAAAAAAAGCGGGAACGCGAACTGGGGTTGAGTACTGTTCGGGAGGTGGAGCCAAAGTAGCTAAACCGTTTAAAAACGGTATCCTACCGTCAGGTTGAACCGGTAAGCCGGCAACACCCAACCGGGTGTGCGCACCTTAACTTTCCCGTCTTCAATTTTAGGCGTCAGCCTTGAACCGATGATCGGGATATCTTCCACGGCCTCCGCTACCTTGTCGCGAAACGCTTCAACGTCGTTCTCCGGGTTGGTGCTGCTGTACGTGAGCGTACCGCGGAACCATTTAAAATCGATGCCGAGGAAGGTCAGGTCGAGGGTGATGTTATTGCCGAGGGGAATTTGCCAGCCGGCCGCGGCGCCGAGCCCGGTACCCCCCACGGCGCCGGTGATACGCGTTTCGCCTTCTTCCGGCGCTTCCGTCACGCGGGTGAGCCAGATGCGGTTGTAACGGGCATAAGGCGCCAGGTAAAACCCGCGCAGGGCATCGGCGCCGAGGTAAAAGCGGTTTTCCACGATCACGCCCAGCGAACGGAAGTCGTTGGTGGTAATTTTACCCTTTTCATCCACTTCTATCTCGCCGGCCAGCCAGCCGGGCAGTTTGCTGCGCCGGGGTATGCCTACGATGACGGACAGGGATTTGTTATCGCTATACGCCCATTCGCCGCGCAGGTTGAATTTGCCGCTGCGCGTGAGCAGGCTGATCGGCGCAACGCCAAAGATGAATGATTGATCGGGTGCATAATCGCGGCGGGATTGGGCGGCAGCAGCAGTAGCGAAGAGACAGAGAGCAAGGAGCAGAACGGCGGAGGAGCAGACAGTCGGTTTCATTTTTTTAAATTTTGGACGGGATCGACAGGGTTTCAGGCTGTAAACGATGGCCCTGCAAATCCTGTTGATCCTGTCTGACTAACATCAACTGCCCAAAAACGCGAACGCCTGTCCCGCATTGCAGGGACAGGCGTTAAGACTGTGCTAAAGTTTTTCAGCTAAAAAGTTAGGATTTCCGCCATTTGATGGTGCAGCCAATGGCTTTCGTTTCTTTTACGCCGATTTCTTTGCCTTCACGCAAAGCGTTT
>JAKLJF010000846.1 GCA_023151335.1 Thermoanaerobaculia bacterium
CTATTTATCCGGGAAAACCAAAAGTTGCTGAATTTGAACGGGTTGATTAATATCGCCGCAATCGGGGAAAGTCTCCGCATAGATGACAATGATGAATTGATCGATTTGAGTGGCCTGGAAAACCTTACCTCCATCGGAGCGTATCTCAATATCGAGGGTCATTACCAGTTGCAAAGTCTGGCCGGCCTGGATAATCTTTTGTTTATCGGGGCGGGGGTGAGAATTGTCAATAACATGGCCCTTACGAGCCTTGCCGCACTGAAACATATTAAAACCTTGCCGGAGTACCTGCAATTGCAAAATAATCCGCTGACGAGTCTGCACGGCTTAGACAGCCTTACTTCTATCGGAGGTTTATCTTATATTGCCTGGACAGAAACGCTGCTTGATTTATCCGGTCTCGGGCAACTGGTTACCGTAACAGGTGAATTTTCTATTGTCGGCAACTCCGCCCTGAAAAATGCAAAGGGCCTGGAAAACCTTTCCACGATCGCGGGACATTTCTCCATCAATGAAAACGGCGTGATGGAAGATTTGGATGGTCTGCAAGGGTTGACTTCCGTTGGAGGCAACTTTACTATTGCAAAGAATGGATTGAAAAACTTGCAGGGTCTTGAAAATCTCACTGCCGTGGGAGCGAGGCTGGATATTCAGAGGAACCAGGAACTTGAAAATTTGAGCGGCTTAAGCGGGCTCGTTTCGGTTGGCGGCGACCTGTTCATTTCCGTTAACGACGGGCTGACCAGTCTTGCCGGAATGGACAGTCTTGTCACTGTGGGTGGAGGCTTTGTTATTTCAAATAACCCGGTTTTAAGCGCTCTGAACGATTTTGAAAAACTGACTTCAGCAGGCATTCTTTCCATATATGAAAACAAAGCGCTGACAAATCTGGACGGATTCAAAGGTTTGACGACCGTCGGAAGCCTGTTTAGTATTTTCTACAACACGGGCCTGGTACGTATAAGCGGCTTTGAAAAACTGGCCAACATCGGAGGCAATTTTTCCATATCCCATAATTTCAAACTCAACGACATCAGCGGCCTGGAAAACCTGTCCTCAATTGGGGGAAATATTGAAATCCGGGACAATTACCCGCTGGCGGAATGTTCTATTTTCGCCATTTGCAGCAAGCTGATCTCGGAAAATTTTCCCAATGTTTATTTATTCAATAACGCGCCGGGCTGTAATACCGAATTACAGATCAGAAACAAATGCAATTCCATCCCGGTCACGATCACGGTTTTATTGGACAACAACGGCGATTGTCAGGCCGACCCCGGCGATACGCCCGTGCCCGGGGCGCTGGTGCAGTTGTCGGGCAACGTGCATACCGTCATGCGCTCTACCGGTGAGAACGGTGTGGCGCTTTTCGGATATTCCGATTATGTGCCATTTACGGCGCATTTGCTTCAGTTTCCCGCGGATGTTTGGACACTTTGTCAGGACAGTTTTTTTATAGTTCCCAGCCCCTCATCAACTTCGTTGAACGCTACTTTTTTGTTATCCCCCCAGCAACCATGCCCGGAACTGATCGCGGAAGTAAAGCTGCCGCCATTTTTCCGGGGTTGTTTAGTAAACACTGGGATGGAAATTTCCACCCGGAACACGGGCCCCGTCCCGGCAACGGATGTTCAGTTGGCCACAGTCATGCCGGCCGGCCTGGAACTGCTGGCTTCGGTACCGGCGCCCGCAGAGCAAAGTGGCGACACCTTGTTTTTCAATCTGGGCGACCTGCTGCCCTTTGCCGGTTCGACCGTAAAAATGACGGTAAAAACCTCCTGCAATACTTTTCTCCTGGGCCATACCCTGTGCGTGGAAGCTTTCGCCCGTATGGGCAATGCCTGTCCGGATAACCAGCCGCCGCATTCGGAAATCAAACTTTCCGCCGAATGTACGGGCGATACTACCCTTCGGTTTACCCTGAAAAATACCGGCGACGCCCCGACGCAAGGCCCGCATGATTATGTGATCATCAAAAACGCGGATAAGTGGAATGCCGCGGGTTTCAGCCTGGCTGCCGGACAAAGTATGGCCGTAGATGTGCCTGCCGACGGTTCTACCTGGCGCATGGAAGCCACAAAGTCAGACGACGGAACCCGCACTGCCGCCGCCCTTGAAAATTGCGGCGGGCTGACGCCGGGCCTCATCACGATTTTCTGGTTGGACAAAGGGCCCGCGGCGTATGACCTGGATTGCCGCCAGGTGATCGGCTCTTATGATCCCAACCAAAAAGTCGCCGCCCCTGCCGGCGCCGGACCCGATCGCTTGCTGGCGGCCAACCAACCCCTGCAATATACCATTGAATTTCAAAACACCGGCACCGACACCGCTTTCCTGGTCACGCTGTACGACTATTTGCCTCCGGAACTGGACATCAGCACCTTCCGTCCGGGACTGTCGTCGCATCCCTGTAGCTGGCATATCCGTAACAATATACTGGAAGTGCTTTACGCCCCCATTGCCCTACCGGATAGTAATGTCAACGAACCGGCTTCACACGGTTTTTTTACATTCAGCATCGACCAGCAACCCGATTTGCCGGACGGTACGGTTATTCAAAATTTTGCCGCTATCGTTTTCGAGTTCAACCCGGCGATCTGGACCAATACGGTACAACACATCATTGGTCAACCGCTCCCGGTTCGTACCCTTGAA
>JAKLJF010000847.1 GCA_023151335.1 Thermoanaerobaculia bacterium
ATCCCGGCCGTTCGCTTTACCTGATGCTGGAAGGCGATGCCAAGGTGCATGACGGCGATTACGTGGTAGCCTACATGAGCGCCGGCAGTTGTTTCGGCGAGATGGCCCTGCTCGATGAGGGACCCCGCTCCATGTCGGTCACGGCCATAGCGCCGGCCCTGCTGGCCCGCATCGATCGCGAGGTATTCTTTGAAGTGCTGGGCGATCATCCGGACGTGATGGAACAGATCGTGGGGCTGCTCACCCGCCGCCTGCGTTTCCAGACCGACCAGACCCTGGCGCAGCCGTCGCGAGGAAGAGCTGACCCGGCTGGTGGATGAACGCACCGCCGAACTCATGCGGCAAAAAGAAGAGGCCGAACACCTGCGCGCCAAGGCAGAGGCTCAGATGCGGGAGGCCGAATTCCAGCGCCAGCGGGCGGAACAAAGCGAACGATTCGAGCAACAATTCCTGGCCAACATGAGCCACGAACTGCGCACGCCCATGAACGCCGTGATGGGCATGACCAACCTGCTGCTGCAAAAAAATCCGCGCGACGACCAGCGCCGCTACCTCGACAGCATCCGGCAATCGTCGGAAGCCCTGCTGGTTATTCTGAATGACATACTCGACATTTCCAAAATACAGGCAGGCCGGCTCGAACTGGAATGGACCGACCTGAACGTGGCCCAAATCCTCGAAAATGTATTCACCACGCTGCAATTCCGTGCCGAGGAAAAAGGGCTGCTCTTCCAGGTCGACTGCGACCCCGGTATCCCGCCCGCGCTTTGCGGCGACCCCGTGCGTCTGCAGCAAATCCTGATCAACCTGGCTGGAAATGCCGTCAAATTCACCGAAAAAGGCCGGGTCAATGTCATCGCCCGGCTAATGGAGCAAAACGCCGGCCGCTGCCGCCTGCGTTTCGAAGTGACGGATACCGGCATCGGCATGACGCCGGATCAACTGGCTATTGTGTTCGAAAGCTTTCGCCAGGCTTCCAGCGACACCACCCGGAAATACGGCGGTACCGGCCTCGGATTGTCCATTTCCAAACAACTGGTGGAACTTTTCGGCGGCCGCATCGACGTGGAAAGCACGCCGGGTGAAGGCTCCACCTTCAGCTTTGAACTAGAACTGGCCGTCAGCACCGAACAACGCAAACCGGAAACCAGCGTCGCCGAAGCCGCCGTGGCGCTGCGGGGCATGCGCATCCTGCTGGCCGAAGACAATTACTTCAACCAGCTCGTCGCCATCGAAACCCTGGAAATGCTCATCCCCGACGTAGTCGTACATGCCGTGGAAAACGGGCAGGAAGCGCTGGAACGGGTCAGTTCGGAACCCTACGACGCCGTGCTGATGGACGTCACCATGCCGGTGATGGACGGACTGGAGGCGACGCGCGCGATCCGGGAATTGCCCGGCCCGGCGGGGTCGGTGCCCATTATCGCTTTTACGGCCTCGGTGACCAACAAAGAGGTGAAAAAATGTCTGAGCACCGGCATGAACGCCTGTGTGCCCAAACCTTTTAAGGAAGCCGAATTGCTCGGCGCCTTGTTGGCGGTAAAAACATCCAACGGGCAAACGCCTTCTTTTGGAGAAGGAGAGGGCGACGAAGCGGAAACCCCGGAAGCCGGTTCGTCCGAAACCAATGGCGCGCCCCAACTCGCTTTCCTCGAACAACTCACCGGCGGCAACCCCGCGCGTATGCAGAAATACATCGGTTTGTACCTTGAATCGGCTACCGCGGCCATAAACAATATCGAAGCAGCCCTGGCCGCCAGCGACCACGACGCCCTTCGCCGGGCCGTACATACCATCAAACCGCAACTGCGGATGATCGGTATGGGCGATGCGGCCGAGCTGGCACAGACAATCGAGACGATGGTAAAAGAGCGGGCAGCGGATAAAGCGGTATTGGCAGGGCAAGTAGAGCGCTTGCTGGCAACTATCCGGTATTCCGTGCCGCTCTTCCAGGCTTATTTGAAGTGATGTCGCACCGGTTATTCGCAGGCTTCACATAATAATATAAAATCCTGTCCTTCTCCGTACCTTCGCCGGCAAAACAGCTGCGTTCATGCAAGACATTAAGAAACATATATTCGTAGTAGACGACGATAAAATGTTCGCTACCATGCTGGCCGACCACCTGGAAGAGCAGGGCCATTATGCCGTTACCACGTTCGGCACCGGCGAAGAATGCCTGGAGCGCCTTGGCGAAAACCCAGACGTCATCATTCTCGATTATTACCTCGATTCCAACGTGCCCGGGGCCAAAAATGGCCTGGAAATTCTGCAGGCCATCCACAAAAATGCGCCCGACCAGAAGGTCATCATGTTATCGGCCCAGGAACACTACGGCGTGGCCCTGCAGACCATTGCCAGCGGGGCCGTGCAGTATGTGATCAAGGATTTACAGGCCTTTAAAGAGATTGATTCGATTTTGGCGGAAATTTAATATGCTGCCGCACCCGCTTGCTCCGTTAAATAAAGGCAATCGGAATAAATATGCCGCATAGGGCCGCCTTTCGTCGTGTTATCCAGTTATTACAGGCCCAATTTTTACCCACTCCGCATTTTTTAACCGGGGAATACCTACCTTTGCGCCGCTTTTACAGTTTTGAGTTTTGTCCCGAGGCCTCGGCATGAGTTTTGAGTCGTTTTCCACGTTCAAAC
>JAKLJF010000848.1 GCA_023151335.1 Thermoanaerobaculia bacterium
GATTGAGTGATTGAGTGATTGAACAAAAAGTTTTATTTTTATCGGAAAATTAAATTTATGAAACAAGAAGAGTTTAATGAGCAATTTCGGCAACGGACTAAAAAATTTGCCGTGGATGTTATCAAATACTGTAATGCACTTCCACAGACATCCGCTACACGGGTAATCGTTTTTCAATTGGTAAAATCGGCCACTTCAGTTGCTGCCAATTACAGGGCCGTATGCAGGGCGCGTTCAAAGGCAGAGTTTCATGCTAAAATGAGCATCGTAGTGGAAGAAAGCGATGAAAGCCAACTTTGGCTGGAAGTAATTGAGGATTCCGGAATAGATAATTCTCCTGAATTAAAACGCCTCCAGCAGGAATCGCTCGAAATCACCAAAGTCTGCTCCAAGGCCCGTAACTCATCCTCCGGATAATCACTCAATCACTCAATCACTCAATCACTCAATCACTCAATCACTCAATCACTCAATCACTCAATGAATCCGCCAGCGGGCCCAGCGCAAGCGCCGGGAAGAACGCCAGGGCGGCAATGATCAGCATAACAGTGAAGATCAAAACCCCGAAAGTGACCGAATCGGTCCGCAGGGTACCGGCGCTTTCGGGGATCGTTTTTTTAGCGGCCAGCAAGCCGGCAATAGCCACCGGGCCAATGATGGGAAGGTACCGCGACAATAACAGGACTACGCCCGTGGATATATTCCAGAAAGGGTTGTTGTCGCTCAGCCCTTCAAAACCAGAGCCGTTATTGGCCGAGGCAGAAGTAAATTCGTACAACATTTCCGAAAAACCGTGATAGCCGGGGTTGTTCAGCCAGTTGGCAGCCAGGGGGTGGCCGGTTGCCGATAACCAGCCTGCAATGGCGGTACCCACCAGGATCAGGAAGGGATGCAGCAGGGCCACCAGCATGGCGATTTTCATTTCCCGCGCTTCCACTTTTTTACCCAAAAACTCCGGCGTACGTCCCACCATCAGGCCGCCGATAAAAGCGGAAAGGATAATGAAAATATAGAAGTTGAGGAAACCCACGCCCACACCGCCGTACAAGGCGTTGATCATCATGTCGAGCATCTGCATACCTCCTGCGAGCGGGGTAAAGCTGTCGTGCATGGCATTCACCGAGCCGTTGGAAGTGGCGGTGGTGGAAATACTCCAAAAGACCGACAAACCGGCGCCCAGCCGTACTTCTTTTCCCTCCATATTGCCCTGCGTTTGAGAAATGCCCAAACGGTCGATGTTCGGATTGCCGCTGAACTCCGACCAAAGGGCAGGCGCCAGGATAAGCAAATAGCCGGCTGTCATGACCCCGAAGATCACCCGGGACAGGCGCCGGTTTTTCAAATAATACCCCTGTGCGAATACAAAAGCGATCGGGATCAGCAGGATGAGGATATTTTCGATGGCGTTGGTCAGGATCGTGGGGTTCTCCAGCGGGTGCGCCGCGTTCACGCCGAAATAACCGCCGCCGTTGGTACCGGCCTGTTTGATGGCGATCATGCCGGCAGCCGGGCCCCGGCTCACCAGAACGGTGTCGCCCTGGAGGGTCACCAAAGTGTCTTTCCCTTCAAAAAGATTCATCGGCGTGCCATCCGCTATCAGGAATAAAGCCGCGATGAAAGAGACGGGCAGCAGGATACGGGTACAGCTTTTAAGGAAATAGTCGTAATAATTGCCCAATTGGGTGGTGGTGCGCTGACGCATGGCGTTGAACACTGCCGCACCCGCCGCCATGCCCGTGCCCGCGCTGACGAACTGGAAAAACATGATCGCAAAAATCTGCGAAAAGTAACTCAGCCCCGTTTCGCCGGAATAGTGCTGCAGGTTGCAGTTGACGATAAAAGAGGCCGTGGTATTAAAGGCCAGGTCGGGGGTCATCGAAGGGTTGCCGTCGGGGTTCCAGGGCAACCAGCCCTGATTCATAAGCACGAACATCGACCAGAAAAACCAGACGACGTTGATGGTCAGCAGGGCGCGCAGGTGTTCCTGCCAGCTCATTTCCCGCTTCGGATCGATGCCCGAAAGCCGGAAACTCAAACGCTCCAGGGGGCCGAACACCTTGTCGGACCAGTGCCGCTCGCCGGCGTACACCGCGGCAATGTATTTACCCAGCGGCCAGGCCAGCGCCACGCTCGCCGGGAAGAGCAATACAAGGGAGGCAAGTTCAGAAAACATGGTTATGAAAGTTAAAATTTTTCCGGGTTAAAAAGCACATACAGCATGTACGCGAAAACGAGCAATGAAACAAGGAATAGCAGAATCATGGCCGGGTCATATTTTTTCAAAAATACCGATCGATTTGAAGCAGAGGTAAAAGCATATCAGGCCGAGGGCGAAAACGGAAAAGAGAAGCAACATGGTTATATGTTTTTGCTCATTCCAATGCCAAATTTTATTCCGAGTTGTTTTTTAGAGCAAATGCCAATTTATAAATTATTGAAAATAAGTAAATTGAAAGAGCCGTGTGCTCAACGCATACCAAATAGCCTCGTCCCAATCTTGTCAATTTGAAAAGGCGCTTTTTCATTTTGGAAGGGCGTGTTTGCTTTGCTTCCGGAGCAATTCCACAGGGCTTCGCCCGGTGTTACTGATGACGCCCTTTCAGGGCTTCCACACGGCCAGAAAGCCCTGAAAGGGCGTCATCAGTAACACCG
>JAKLJF010000849.1 GCA_023151335.1 Thermoanaerobaculia bacterium
CGATCCGGATTTCAGCCTGGTCGACCGGAATGTGCCGGACAGCCCCGTATTCGAATTGCATTTTAAAAACCGCTCGACGCGCTGGCGTTATTTCAAAAAAAACGACCAATCGTTCATCACCGAAGAATCCGGCCCACTGCCGCTCACTTTTTCCGGTAATGCCGGTACCCGGCAAAAACCCTCCGCCGGCCTGGTAAAAGCCGAATACGATGCTCCGCAAACGAAGCGCATTACGCAACTCATCTCCGAAATATATGAATAAAACTATCCTCGCAAACTATTAAAAAACTATGTACTATGTCAGGACTGTATAAGACACCGGGGGTTTACGTCGAAGAGATCCCCAAATTTCCGCCTTCTATTGCGGCGGTGGAAACTGCCATTCCGGCGTTTATCGGATACACGGAAAAAGCGGAAAAAAACGGGGAAAGCATATCGGGCAAGCCCACCCGGATCGAATCCATTGCCGAATACGAATTGCTTTTTGGCGGCGCGCCCCCGCAGGACGTGAATGTTTATCTGGACGGCAACAATAACTTCGTCCGGGGAGAAGCTACGGCCAAATTTTTCCTGTACGACAGCCTGCGTTTGTTCTATGCCAACGGCGGCGGGAAATGTTACATCGTTTCGGTGGGCGATTACAGCGCCGATCCGGACAAAGCAGTTATGGAACCCGGCATCCTGGCACTGGAACAGGAAGACGAACCCACGATCATTCTGTTACCCGATGCCGCCGGGCTTGCCACGGCGGGCGATATGTACGACCTGCAAAAAACGGCCCTGGGGCAATGCAATAAACTGATGGACCGGATAACGGTTTGCGACCTGCCGAAAAGCGGCCCCAAACCTTCCGATTTTAAAACCGTCGTGGATGATTTTCGCGGCAAAATCGGGATCAATTACCTGAAATACGGCAGCGCTTACGGTCCCTGGATCAATGCCAGTTTGCCCCGCCTCGTCTGGCATAAAAACATGAAGATTTTCCGGGACGGAACGCCGCCAAGCCCCCTTGCCCTGGAAAGTTTGACCGCCGACACGGATATCATTGCCAAAATACAGGAGCTGCAAAAAGCGGAATCCTCGCTCCGCGCCATTTCAAATCCCTACCCGGGCGAAACCCCGGAAGACGTTTTGCGCAAAGCGTTGGATGATTACAATACTGCAAGGAGCGTTGCCTTGCCGGCAAACGCCGACCTGCAGGCGGAGTTGCAGAACCTGTCTGCCATTGTATTTAATCTCATCGGCATGATCCAGGAAGAATACGCCGGAAATGCGCCGCAGGACATCAAAGACAGTATCGATGCTTTTTTGAACAATAACGCGGGCTGGAAGAGTACGGTTACTGCCCTGGTGGAATATCATAAGGCGCTGACCCCTGATATTGAAACGATTGATACGTCGGTCCCGGACAAGTTTGACAGAACCGCCGGCCTGGTTGCCAACGAAGCTTCGGGCAACGATTGGATAACCGCTGTCACGGCCGCTGCCATTACCGGCCCCTTGACGCCGGCGACCGCCGAGGGTTATCCCCTGGCTTATGTCGATGCCACCCGCGATGCCGTGCAGGCTGCCGCTTTGGAAGCCATTGTTTTTTATAAATTCGTCCTTTCCAGCCTGGCTGCCCTGGAAAAAAGCCTGAATGAAGCGCTGCTCAGCTCCTTCGGCAAATTCAAGGAACTCTCCGTCAAAGCCGGCGCGGCGCTCAACCTGCTGCCGCCCAGCGGCGCCATCGCCGGCGTGTATGCCGCCACCGACCGCGACCGCGGCGTCTGGAAAGCCCCGGCGAATGTGAGCCTGAATGCCGTGATCAGCCCGTCAGTTAAACTCAACCAGGAACAACAGGGCGAGTACAACATCGATGTGAATGCCGGCAAATCCGTCAACATCATCCGCGAATTCACGGGTAAAGGCACCCTCGTGTGGGGCGCCCGCACCCTGGCCGGCAACGACAATGAATGGCGCTACGTCAACGTGCGCCGCTTCTTCAACTTCGTGGAAGAATCGGTCAAAAAAGCCACCGAACAATTCGTATTCGAGCCCAACGACGCCAACACCTGGGTACGGGTGCAGGCCATGATCGAAAATTTCCTGAACACGCTCTGGCGGCAGGGCGCCCTGCAGGGTATCAAACCCGAACACGCCTACTATGTGGCCGTGGGCCTGGGCAAAACCATGACCGCGCTCGATATCCTCGAAGGCCGCATGATCATCGAGATCGGCATGGCCGCCGTGCGCCCCGCCGAGTTCATTATCCTGAAGTTCTCGCACAAAATGGCAGAGTCTTAAATAGTGATGAGTGATGAGTGATGAGTGGAGATCATCGCTCATCACTCATCGCTCATCACTCATCACTCATCACTCATCACTCAATATCATGGCACAACAATATCCATTACACCGCTTTCATTTTCAGGTCGATTGGGGCGGCGCGCAGCTCAGTTTTATGGAGGTCACCGGCCTCGACATTCAAACGGAGGCCGTCGAATACCGGCACAGCGACAGCAAGATATTTTCCAAGATCAAAATGCCGGGTATGCAGAAGTACAGCAACCTCACGATGAAGCGCGGCAAATTCCAGAACGACGACGACTACTACACCTGGATGAACAGTATCACCAATGAGCGCGTCGAAAACCGCCGGGATGTGGT
>JAKLJF010000084.1:0-1920 GCA_023151335.1 Thermoanaerobaculia bacterium
CCGACACGACGCTGCCTACCGGTGAAATTACGGTGACCTACTTTGCAACGGACGACTACGGCAATCAGGCCCTCTGTTCTTTTAAAATCACGGTGCTCGATCTGAATGCCCCGGTCTTGAACAATTGTCCGGCGGATACGGTCATAACCACGCTTCCCGATACCTGCGGCGCTTTTTTCAGCTGGACGGAGCCCACGGCCACGGACGACTGCGACCCGGATGTGACCCTTACCTCGACGCCGAATTCAGGAGATTTTTTCCCGATTGGCGTCTCCACCGTTTCCTACGTGGCATCGGACGCCAGCGGTAATACGGCTTTCTGCGCTTTCTCGGTACAGGTGACCGAAAATATACCCCCGGTGATAAACGGATGTCCGCAATCACCACCGCCCATTATTTTACCGACAACCGAGTGTGATACCGTGGTAAACTGGCAACCGCCTTCCGCCGCGGACAACTGCGCCCTGGATACGCTTACTACCACGAATCTGCCGGGCTCCGTTTTCACCACCGGAGAACATGTCATCGTTTATACGGCTTTCGATGAGGCGGGCAACACGGCCACCTGCACCTTTTTAGTCAGGGTGCTGGATCTCATTCCGCCGGTATTCAACAGCTGCCCGGATGACATCACCGTGGAAAATGCAAGTCCCTGCGGCGAAGTAGTGGACTGGACATTTCCAACAGCCATCGACAACTGCGATCCGGATGTGAACATTACAACGACGGTGCTCCCCGGGGATACGATATTTGCTAATACTACTAATGTGCTCATTTACGCTATCGATGCCAGCGGCAACAGCGATACATGTTCCTTTACGATAAAATTGGAATTTAATAACATACCACCCTCGTTCAATAACTTCCCACCGGATATCACCATGACCGGTTGCCCGCAGCCGGTCACCTGGACCATGCCCACGGCAGGCCCCGGATTTTGCGAGCCGCCGCTGATCACCCAGATACCGGATAACATCATGCCGGGCGATACATTCCAGTTTGGAACGACCCGTATCGAGTACCTGGCGCTGGATTCCAGCGGTAATATCGTACACCGGGATACGTTCTCCGTGACCATCATCGAAAACGCGCCGCCGGTAATCGACTGTCCTTCCACGGGCGTGACCGTTAACGTCGGGGGGATCATAATTTCCGATCCGGGCGAGTTTATCACAGATATCGATACCATTTCGACCTGTGACGCCGTGAACCTGAGTTTCAGCCTGCCATTGGCGGCGGATAATTGTACGATCAATCCACTGGTAGCGCAAACGACCGGGCAGTTTTCCGGCCTGCCTTTCGCGGTTGATTCGACGCATACGCTGACTTTTATAGCCACCGACCAGGCTGGCAATTCAGCCACCTGCGTAGTGAATGTGACGGTAGAATCGCTGCAGCCACTCGATCCTACGATCGACCCTCCCCTGGCTTGTCCCGGCGAGGAAGTTATCCTGATGGTGGATTCGTTTGCCAACGCTACCTATACCTGGACGGGGCCGCAACAACAGTACCCGAACAACAGCCAGATCATTGTGATCGCCAGCCCGCAGAACGCGGGGATTTACACGGTTTTCGCGACGATCAACGGCTGTAATACGCCGCTGGATTCGGTAGCGGTACTGTTGCCCGTCATTCAGGCCGCGGCCGACACGGTGCTGGTGAACATCGGCGTGCTCGATACTTTCAATGTGGTGGACAACGACCTCATTTTCCCACCCGGCGACTTCGTGGTAACGCCCCTGGTAGACCCCCTGCCGGAGGGATTGAGTAATCTGGGTTCAGGCGTGTTCACCTTTATGGCCACGGAGACCAACCGGACAGCCCGGTTCTTCTATGAACTTTGTTCGGAATCTTGTCCCGATGTGTGCGATACCGTGGCCCTGGTGACCATCCGGGTAGAAGTTAACGACTGTTCCTTTA
>JAKLJF010000084.1:1930-12321 GCA_023151335.1 Thermoanaerobaculia bacterium
GATTCCGGACAATTCCGGGACAATACGCTCGTGATCTATAACCAATGGGGCGACAAGGTATTCGAGGCGCAAGGTTATACAAACGACCCGCAGACCGCCTGGAGAGGCCGCCTGAACAACGAACCCGGCAAGGATCTGCCCGACGGCGTCTATTTTTATGTGTTCTCTACCGGCACTAACGAGCCGCCCCGGAAGGGTTTTGTTGAAATATACCGATGATTTTTAGTTTATGAGGGTTTATGAGGGTTTATAAGGGTTTATAATAAACCATCATAAACCATCATAAACCATCATAAACCATCATAAACCATCATAAACCATCATAAACCTTCATAAACCTTCATAAACCTTCATAAACATCTCATTACGATATGAAAAAAACTATTCTACTTCTCCTCATATTGGCTGCTGCCTCTGCCGGCCTTTACGCCCAGCAGGAACGCCACTATACGCAGTTTATGTACAATAAACTGCCGATCAATCCTGCTTACTCCGGTGCGCGTCATGTACCGTTTGTGACGGCCATATACCGCAATCAGTGGATGGGTTTTGACGGGGCGCCGAAGTCGGTGATGGCGAGTTTTAATTCGCCTTTTATTTCCGAACGCGTGGGTATCGGTGTGACTATGTCGCATTTTCAGATCGGTTTGGACAAGGAGTTTGGGGCCTCGCTGGCGTATTCCTATAATCTGATCGGGGAAGGCGATTTTTCCCTTCGTGCCGGCATCATGGGTTCGGTGCGGTCGCTGAGCATAGACTTCACCAAAGCGCAGCCGGCCAATACCGGCGGCGACCAATCGTTGGATACCGACCGGAGCAGTTCGTTTTACGCCAACGTCGGCGCCGGCCTGTATGCCACCTTTGAAGACAAATATTACGTCGGATTTTCTGTGCCCAAGATGTATTCCAACAACATCAGCCTGGATAACCAGGCCGCTAACCTGACGGCCAAAGAATATCAGCACTTTTATGCGATGGCCGGCGCAGTGCTTCCCCTGAATGAGGACTTCAACCTGATGCCTGCCATGTTGGTTAAATATGTAAAAAATGCCCCGCTGGACATCGATTTAAACGTTAACCTGGAAATCCAGCAAAAGATCACCGCGGGCCTTTCTTACCGGGTAGGCGGCGATGGCCCCGGCGAATCGATTGACCTGTTGCTTTTCTGGAAAGCGCATGAACAGTTCGGCGTAGGGGTGGCTTACGACCTCACCCTGTCGGATGTAAAAGACTACACTGCCGGTTCAATAGAGGTACTGCTCCAGGTCGATTTGAAACGCAGCAAAGGAAATGGCAAGGCCGGAATGTCCAATCCCCGTTTCTTTATGTAACCTAAACCCCCTAAACCGTCTAACCCCCCTAAACCCCCTAAACCCTCATAAACCCTCCTAAACCTCTCTCTATAATCTGTTTATCTGTCCAATAAAAAGGAATATGAGTGCCTTTAAGCATATCGTTTTATTTCTCCCGGCGCTGCTCGCGGTGGGTTTTTTGTCGGCTCAAACAACATCCGGCGCGCCGGCGCCGGTGACCGTCGAGGTGAAAAACGAGGCGGCGGTCAATACTGCAGGCCTGGATTTCAGCCCGACTTTTTATGAAGACGGCATCGTATTTATTTCAACCAACAACGCCGGATTGAAAAAGCGGACGGACGAAAAACTGAAGTTGCCGGCTATGTCGATCCTGCGTTCGCAGCGTAATACCGACGGTGCGCTGACCACACCTGCGCCGTTTGCCGTGGAACTTTCGTCCCTGTATCACGAAGGGCCGGTCTGTTTCGACCGCACCGCGGAAACCATCTATTTTTCCCGGAACGCGGTGATCGGCGGTAAAGCCAAATACGCCAAGGACGACAAATTGAAAATGCGCATTTATTCGGCGCAAAAATCGGGCGCCGCCTGGAGCGAGCCAATGCCGTTGCCTTTCAACAACAACGAATTCGACGATTGCCACCCCGTGATCAGTATCGACGGCGACAAACTGTTTTTTGCCTCCAACCGTCCGGGCGGTTTTGGCGGAATGGACATCTGGGTATCTTACCGCGTCGGCGAATCCTGGAGCGAACCGGTGAACCTTGGCGGCGGCGTCAACTCCAAAGGCAACGAGGCATTCCCCTTTATTCACGCGGATAATACGCTGTATTACGCGTCCGACGGTTTGGGCGGCTCCGGCGGCTTCGACCTGTACTACGTTATTCCCGAAGGCTCCGAGTGGACCAAACCCATCAACATGGGCGAACCGTTCAACACCGGCGGCGATGACTTCGGTCTGATCGTCGATCTGAACAAAATAAACGGGTATTTTTCCTCCAACGGCCAGGTAACCAAGGGCGGCGACGATATCCTGAGCTTCCACACTGAAAACGGAAACCTCGACGATTATCTCCTGCAAAACCAGCGGGTACCCGACCGCGACCTCGACCTGAAAGTAGCCGTGACGGATAAACTGACCGGCGCGCCCATTGGCGGCGCCGACCTGCGCATACTCAACTACGACGCCAACACGGTGATCGGCCGCGATGAAAACGGCAACCTCATCACCGTGCAAAAAGTGAACGGCAAGGATGTCATGGTGGCCCTGCCGCCCGACAAAGGCATCACCGGCGAAACGGACAACGCCGGGAATTTCTCCACCGCCGTAAAGCCGGGCAACTACGTCGTAATTGTTTCAAAAGAAGGTTACCAGACCAAACAACTGCGCCTGACCATTTCCAAACCGGGCAACGAACTCAGCGCCGCGCTGGAAAAAGCCCCCGGCTCCGGCAAAGTGCGCTGGAACGCCTCGGTGTTCAACTACGTGACCAACGCGCCGCTGGCCGGCGCCATGCTGGCCCTGACGAATATGAACACCAATGAAAAGGATACGGTCATAGCCGACGCCAATGGCCTGATCGATCATTACCTCAATCCGAATACCAAGTATAAAATCGACCTGCACCAGGGCGGACGCCTGATCGGCAGCACCGATATCAACACGACCGGCTGGAGCATGCCGAACCAGATCATGATGCAGAACTTCCAGGTAGCGCCCCTGCTGCCCGGTACCGTGATCGAACTGCCGAATATCTACTACAACTTCAACGACGCCACGCTCCGGCCCGACGCCCGCAAAGACCTCGACCTGCTGGTGTCGCTGCTGCGGCAACAACCCACGATCACGATCGAACTGGCCAGCCACACGGATTGCCGGGGCAGTTCCAAATACAACCAGGATCTCAGTCAGCGCCGGGCCAACGGCGTGGTGGATTACCTGGTATCCAAAGGCATCAGCCGCAGCCGCCTGAAACCGGTAGGCTACGGCGAAAGCGAACCGCGCAATAATTGCGTGGACGGTATCAGCTGCACCGAGCAGGAACACGCGCGCAACCGCCGTACGGAAGTACGTATCCTGACCGGCGTACAGGGCGCCGCGATGGTGTATGTGGACGGACAGGCAGGGATTGAAGCCCCTGCCGACGAAGCAGCCCCGGCAAACCCGCCGTCTGGCAAACCCGCCAAGCCGAATATCAACACGGCGCCGCCTTCCACCATCACGGTGACCAGCGCCGATGCGGATCAATATTTCGTGATCGCCGGCTCTTTCCAGGATGCCAACCGGGCCAATACCCAGTTGCAAAAAATACAGGATGCCGGTCATACGAGCGCTCAAATCGTGCGTTTCCCGAACTCGCCCTACCACTCGGTATGCGTGGATAAGTTCAACAGCCGCCGCGAAGCCGACGGACTGAAAAAACAACTGGAACGGGAAAAGATCGATTCGTTTGTGCGCGCGGTGCCGAAAGGGTAACGCCGTCTGTCAGACGGCGTGGATAAAAAAACTCGGGGTTGTGTCAAAAGGGTATTAGCCTTTAATCTCTTCCTCCGATGTAGGATTTACACTTTTTTGTTTTTCAGTCCGGCTGTGGCGATCAGTGAGGCGCCACAGCCGGTTTTTTTGTTAAAAAGAGTAAAGAATCAGGCTATTAAGCCCTTTTTCTTGCTCTTTGGGCATAGTAAGCCGCCCAGATTCCAGATTTTTCACAAAAGACTTTTCGCAGGTTATGGCCGATGGCCAAGAGCCCGAACTCGATGTACACTTTTTTGCGCTCCCGAAGGATAAATCGTCGATGGTGCATATTGTATTTGATGTCGCCAAAGCCACTTTCTACTTCTATGGATCGGTTGGAGCGCATTTCTAAGCCTTTGTCGGATTCAAGTAATTTTTTGGCTTGGGCTTTATAGGCTTCATAAGTTGGGCTATAATGAACGGTTCGGTTTTTCTCTTCATTCTTTTTACATTCAGAGGCAAAAGGACAGTCGGCACAATTTTCACATTCGTACAAGCGCCACACCCTTTTATATCCAGTCGTACTTTTTGCTGCCCGGTCACCTACGTACTTTAATTTTCGGTTATTGGGGCAGGTGAATTCATCTTTTTGATCATCATAGGGGAAGTTTTCCCGCCGGAATTTGCGTTTGGCTAATTCCCCGTTATGCTCCTGAAAGAAAAGGGCGTATTTGACATAGGCCTTTATGTTTCGCCCCTCCAGATCGGCATAGTTCTCTTCTGAACCATAGCCGGCATCGCCACATAAATTTTGATGTTCCGTTACCGGCAATCCTTCGAAGCGTTCTTCCATTTTGTCCAGATGGGTACCCAAGGTTACGCTATCCGAAGCATTTTGCTCCACCGTGTAATTGATAATGAATTGATTATTCGTACTGTGTTGAATATTGTAGCCTGGCAACAAGCGCTCATCCTTCATTTGCATCACCGTGGCATCCACATCGGTTTTGGAGAACGAATTGCGGCCATTGAGTACTTGCTCCTGTTGTTCATAGCGATCCAATTTTTCTTGCTCATTCACCAGCGCCGTGCGAAGTTTCTTTAATTCCTTTTGTCGGGTTTTATGCTCTGTCGCCTCCGCAATTAGGGTGTTCAAATTTATCAACTGCGCACTAATCTGTTCACTATTCAGCACTACTTGCGCTTGCTTGCCTTCCCCCTGCAATTCCAAATCCTGATTACCGTAGCGTAAATCTTCTTCCGCCTGCAACTTCCCCACCTCGGCCAGCAACTTCTCGATTCGCTCTAAAACCGCCGCTTTGTAACGTGCCGTGTTCTTCGCCCACACAACCTTGTGCCGATTGGCATTGGCCTCCCATTTTGAGCCATCCACATATAAATCTTCCAAATCAATGTAACCTTCTTGCACCAACATCAGCAGTACCTGCTTGAATATCACATCGATCATCCCTTGCATCCGGTTGCCCCTAAACTCGCTTAATGTCTTGAAACTCGGCTGATGACCTCCGGCTAACCAGATGAACGGTAATTGCTCGCGGATCGCCCTTGCCAAGGGGCGAGTCGTATATATCCGTGTGCAATAACCATACAACCACACTTTTATCATCATCTTGGGATGGTAAGCACTACTTCCGCCCCCAGGATAATACACTTCCAAATCCTCCATTTTTAATTGCTCTACAACACCGTCAATAATTCTCACCAAATGACCAGCGGCTATGAATTCCTCAATGTGAATCGGAACACGAACAAATTGATTTTGGTCGTAGGGTTTGAATACGATCTTTCTCCCTGTTATTACCTTTGTTTCCATGAGCGGGTGGGTGGGTGAATGTTTGCTACCACAAATCTACCTGCTCGCTCATTCTTTTTCATTCACCCACCCTTTTGACACAACCCCCATCAATGACGTAATGACAATTACTGAGGTACGTTTACGAAACTTTTTAAGTTTCGTAAACGTGGTACAATGACGCCCAATGACGTAATGACGCCCAATAACGCAATGACGCCCAATGATGCACCCATCCTTCATCCTGCTCCTCTTCTGCCTCAACACGGCCTGCACGCAACACCCGGTCGAGCGACAGCCGGCAATTCCTGCCATAGAAACGGCAGATGCCGAACCTCATCCCATCCCTTGCCGCGACACCTTCTCCCGCGACACCATCCTGGCCCGATTGCGGCACAAAATAAAACATCAGCAACCCCTCCTGGTCCATGTTTTCGTGCCGCTCTGCGACAACGTGCACCAAGGCATCGTACCGGTGAACAAACAGCTGGGCGACGGCCTCAACCTGCGCACCAACCTCTATTGGGGCGCCGGCTACGGCGTAAAATCATTTTTTAAAGCAGACAAATCCTGGAAACTGCTGTACGAGCAACCCGATCCCGCAGCCGATATCCTGGAACGTGTTGTATTTGAAAAAAAATACCCCAACGGCGCCCGCGTGTTGCTTTTGGCCGACGCTTACCGCGGCGACCGGATGAGGACTTGTATCCGGGATTTCCTGAACACTTTGTCGGGTCATCTATTGGATACGGTACGCCTGAAGGAGGGTACGCCGGCATTTCATGGAACACCCGACCTCGCTATCCTCAACGGCCACAACGGATTAATGGACATGGAATTGGAGAACATTGCCCCTGCCACCACCCACCCGAAAGACGCGGCCGTCATAGCCTGCGCCTCACATCCTTATTTTGAAGAACGCCTGCAGTGCGCCGCCGCCTTTCCACTGCTGACTACCCGGCATCTGCTGGCGCCGGAAGCCTACGTTATGGCGGCACTTATTGAGGGATGGGCGGTATTGGAAAACGAGAAACAAATCCGGGTGCGGGCAGCAAAAGCCTATGCGCAATACCAGAACTGTGGCTACAAGGGCGCCAGCAGAATTTTTCATACGGGCTGGTGAATGCGCGCTGACTGGGCTGGCAGCCCTGGTAGAGCGCAATCAACAAGATAGGGCAGCGCCCTATTTGCGCGATGAGCAGGCTGGCAGCCCTGAAAGGGCGCAATCAACAAGATAGGGCAGCGCCCTATTTGCGCGATGAGCAGGCTGCGCGCTGAGCAGGCTGGCAGCCCTGAAAGGGCGCAATCAACAAGATAGGGCAGCGCCCTATTTGCGCGATGAGCAGGCTGCGCGCTGAGCGGGCTGGCAGCCCTGAAAGGACGTAATCATCAAGATAAGGGCAGTACCCTTTCACAGGTAAAGCCGATGCAAATACCCGCGCTCCGACTCCCAACCATTCTCCCGATTTATTGTTACCTTCGTTCACCCTTTTTGTTTTGCTCAATATATTTGACCACACCGGCATGGCCAGACCTTTTTTGTTTTTATTCCTCTTTCTTCCCCTCCTTCTTTCCGCTCAAACTGCTGAAAAACAAGTATTTATTGCTTTAGATAAAGTATTGCTCCGCGGCAAGGTGGTGGATGCCCAAACGCAGGTCCCTCTTGAATTCGCCACCGTGGCGGTACACCGTTTGCCCGACAGTACCCTGGCCAACGGCGGACTGACTGATCCAGGCGGCGTCTTTTCCCTGGCGCTTAAACCCGGCCTATATTACGTGCGTATCGATTATTTGTCCTATAAAACCCGTTTTGTAGGCAATATCGATTTGCGAAAAGCACAGGACGAACTTGACCTGGGTATCATCGCGCTCGAACCTTCGGCCAGCGCGCTGGAGGAGGTGGTGATCAGCGCTGAAAAAAGCCAGTTGCAGTTCGGGCTGGATAAAAAAGTGTTCAATGTGGGCAAAGACCTGGCCAACAAAGGCGGCTCGGCAGCCGATATCCTCGACAATGTACCCTCGGTGACCGTAGACGTGGAAGGCAACGTCAGCCTGCGCGGCAGCGAAAACGTGCGTATCCTCATCGACGGCAAACCCTCTGGCCTGGTATCGTTCGGCTCCAACGGCCTGCGCCAGCTACCCGCCAACATGATCGACCGGGTGGAGATCGTGACCAATCCCTCGGCCCGCTACGAAGCCGAAGGTATGGCCGGTATAATCAATATCGTGTTGAAAAAAGAGCAGGCGCCCGGTTTTCACGGCGCCATCGACCTCACTGCCGGCTACCCGCAGGAATACGGCGCCTCCCTGAACCTCAACTATCGCCGCAAGCGCTTCAACTTTTTCGCCAATTATGGCCTGCGCTACAATCAAAGCCCCGGCAGCGGCAGCCAGTACCTGAGCTTTTTTCGAAACGACACGACCTTTATCACCGAACTGGATCAGGACCGCACCCGCGGCGGCCTGTCGAATAACCTGCGGCTCGGGGCCGATTATTTCTTTAACCCCGACAACATCCTGACCTCTGCTTTCAACTGGCGCTACGGCAACGACGACAACCTGAGCACCATCATTTACCGCGATTTTATCAACAATTCGGAAACGCCCAGCGACGTCACCCGCCGGACCGACGACGAAAAAGAAACTGAACCCAACCTGGAATATTCCCTCGACTACAAAAAGAGATTCCGCCGGGAAGGCCGGGAATTCAACGCCAGCTTCCGCTTCCAGGATAACTCCGAACACGAACGCTCCGACTACCGCGAACAATATTTCCGGCCTGACGGCGCACCTTCCGGCCGGGAAGACTATCTCCAGCGCTCCGACAACCGCGAAAGCGAACGCAATTTTATCCTGCAGGCCGACTACATACACCCTTTCGGTAAAGAGGGCAAATTCGAAGCAGGCTATCGCGGCGGCATCCGCGATATCCGCAACAAATACCGTGTGGAAGAACGCGTCAGCGACGAATGGCGCACCCTGCCCGGCCTGAGCAACGACGTGCTTTACGATGAAAATATCCAGGCGATGTACGCCACGCTCGGCAACAAGATCGGGCGGCTCTCCTGGCAGGGCGGCTTGCGCCTGGAAGTGTCCGACGTGCGCACCGAATTGCTGGAAACCAACGAGGTAAACCAGCGCCCGGTGTACGCCAACCTGTTCCCCAGCGCGCACGTGGGCTACGAACTGGGCAGTGAAAATTCCGTACAGGTCAGCTACAGCCGCCGCATCCGGCGCCCGCACTTCCGCGAACTGAATCCCTTTTCCATGTTCAGCGACGCCCGCAACTTTTCCGCCGGCAACCCCGACCTCAACCCCGAATTCACCGACAGCTACGAACTGGGCCACCTGAAACGCTGGGAAGCCGGCTCGCTCAGCTCCTCTGTTTATTACCGCCGCACCACCGGCGTGGTGGAGCGCATCCGTACCCAACTGTCCGACACCTCGGCCCTGACCCGCCCCGTCAACCTTTCCGACCGCAACGACATCGGGCTGGAATTCACGGCCTCCTTCGAGCCGCTGAAGGTGTGGAAGATCAACGGCAACCTCAACTTTTTCCGTTCCGTAACGGAGGGGCAATACGAAGGCCAGGATTTTAACGCCGAGGCCTATACCTGGTTCGGGCGCGTGACCAACCGCTTCACGCTCTGGAAAAAACTGGACGTGCAGGCCACCTTCAACTACCGCGCCCCGCGCAACACTACCCAGGGCAAATCGAAAGCCCTGTACCACGCCGACCTGGGCATGAGCATGGATGTGTTGAACAAAAACGCCACCCTCACTTTCAGCGTGCGCGACGTGTTCAACACCCGCCGCTGGCGCTGGATCACCGAGGGCGCCGATTTTTATAACGAGGGCGATTTCCAGTGGCGCGCCCGGCAAATGTCACTGACGCTCAATTACCGCATCAACCGGAAAAAAGACATGAAGCCCGAGCGGGACGGCGATGGAGAAGGGATGGATATGGGGTATAATTGAGGGCGCACCCTGCGAAGCTTGCGTGCAAGTCACTGAACATTGTAAATTGATCATTGAACATTTCAATTTTAAAATTTAATAATTTTTCATTTTTGAAATGTTCAATGACCAATGATCAATTTACAATGTTTAATGACTGGAGCGCCTCATTGGGGGATCATTCGTCCGATGAATTGGCGTCAAATTATTTGGTGCGAACAACTTTCCCCGCTTTTACCCCCCGCCCGTTCCGCTGCAAAAGACTGTAAAAATAAACGCCGGGCGGCAAACCCTCCAAAGGTACGATCGCTGTCGGTTCCAACCGGACAGTTTGCCGGTCCAGCGCCGGGCGACCGAAAGCGTCAAACAGTACCAGCCGCAGGGGTTCGTCCCAAACAGCGTCTGCCGAAAAATACAGCACATCGGCGGCGGGTACCGGCCACACCCGTATATCGCGTGGCTGCCCGGTTTCGGGCGTAAGTGTTTGGCTGATCAGGCTGTCGCAGGGGATTTCGGCAGGCCCGAGCCGGAAAAACGGCAAATTAGGCAGGGTACCGAAGTTGTGCGCCGGCAGGTAAATGGCGTGCTGAATAACATTGCAGGCCGGGCCCGGCAGATTGGGTTGGTCGATCACGTGCAGGTAGCGGGAGTTAAAACCCGGAATATTGCCGTATATTTTATTGTCGGGCGCCAGTTGCAGGCCGTAAAAGCGGGTGGGCACCCCGTTTTCATCCAGGAAACCGTCGTATTCGGCCACGACGGTTTCGGAAGCGAGAATGTCGGGGGCCTGGAGGTCGTATTGGAGAACCTGGAGCATTCTGGCGACATACAAATAACGCGAATTTGGAGAAAAAGC
>JAKLJF010000850.1 GCA_023151335.1 Thermoanaerobaculia bacterium
GCTGGCCACCCTCTGTTACGCGATCAATGCCAACGTGGTGAACCGCCACCTGCGTGATCAGCACCCGGCGGGCATTGCCTCCGCGGCTTTTGTGATCACCGGCATATTATTCATTCTCGGCTTGTGGTGGTCGGGCGGCTGGAACGTTGCCCTTGAACATAAAGACGGCCGGGAAGGACTGGGTTATATTTTTTACCTGGCTGCCATGGGCACAGTGGGAGGGTCTATATTGTACTTCTGGTTGCTGCAGCGCACCAGCGCGATTTTTGCCACCTCCGTCACCTATCTGATCCCCATTGCGGCCCTCCTGCTTGGCTCCGCCGACGGCGAACCGGTTGGCTTTACCGACCTGGCCGGCACAGGCGTGATCTTGCTGGGGGTTTATCTGGCCAGGAAATGAGGGTTAGAAGGTTTCTGGTTAGAAGGTTAGGTCAACCCTCTAACCAGAAACCTTCTAAACATCCTATCTTGGGCGCTGTTTTACCCGTGGCGCGGACGTCGGGTCGCCCCGGCCACGGGCCAACCCTTAAAAGCCGCACTACCAACCATAATAATGATGACATTTGAAGAAATAGTTGATTCGCAAACGCCGGTACTGGTCGATTTTCACGCTGCCTGGTGCGGCCCCTGCCGGGATATGCTGCCGGTGCTCGACGACCTGGCAGCGGAACTCGGCGAGCGGATCCGAATTGTGAAGATCGATGTGGATGAAGACACAGAACTGGCAGTGCAAATGAAAGTATTGGGCGTGCCCACTTTTATGCTGTTTCGCGAAGGCCGGGAATTGTGGCGTCAGCCAGGTGTTCTGACCAAGAAGTCGCTGAAAAAAATAATTGAAATAGCCACATCATGAGACTATTTTACCTGTTCCAGGTAGCGGTATTGGGGCTGCTCCTTGCGGTCGCCGGCTGTGGACCGGAAGCTGAAACGGGGGCCTTATTTGCCCGAAGCGGGCTGGCGCACGAAGGCGGCGGCGGTATGACCACGGATACGACCGACCCCCGTAAAGATAAAATGACGGACCGGGAAATAATGGCCGTGGAGGCGCCCGAATCGGGTGCGCCTGATCAGCCGGACAAGGAGGTTGACCTGAATTATCTGATGGGAAAATTTGACCCCGCCCGGCACCCCGATTTTGTGCCGGTGGGAAAACCCTACACCCACAAGCCGGGTATGATGCTGCGCCGCGAAACGTTTGCCGCTTTTAAAAAAATGTGGGCCGCTGCAAAAAAAGATGGCGTGACGCTGACTATTATCTCTTCCACACGCAGTTTCGAACAGCAAAAAAACATTTGGGAAGGCAAATGGTCGCGTTTCGCAGCGGAACATCCGCAAGCGGATGCCCGTGCCCGGAAAATTCTTGAATACTCGGCCATGCCGGGCGCCTCACGACACCATTGGGGAACCGACATTGATCTGAACGACCTGAATAATCCTTCTTTTGAGCCCGGCGGGCGCCACGTGAACGTTTATGCCTGGTTAAAAGTGCACGCTTACGAATTCGGCTTCTGTCAACCATACACGGCTAAAGGCGACCAACGCCCGCACGGCTACAACGAGGAAAAATGGCATTGGTCGTACCTGCCCCTTGCGATGCCTCTGCTCCGGCAATACAGCGAAGCGGTGCGCGATGAAATGTTGCGTGGCTTTTCCGGCGCCGAAACCGCAAAACCGCTTCATATGGTAGACCATTACGCGCTGGGTATAAATCAGGACTGCAAACCGCGTTGACCATGGCATATACTGAATCGAACATGCTTCCCCTGGGAACCCAGGCTCCCGATTTTTCCCTGCCGGATACGGTCAGCGGCCGGATGGTCAGTCTGCCCGATATTGCCGCCCCAAAAGCGACGGTGGTGATGTTCCTCTGCAATCACTGCCCTTATGTGCTGTACGTCAACGATGAAATCGCGCGTATCGCTAAAGAATATGCCGCCAAAGGCGTCGGTTTTGTCGGCATCAGCAGCAACGATGTGGAGGTTTATCCCGAAGATGCGCCGGACAAAATGCGGACGCATGCGCTTGAATCCGGCTACACATTCCCGTATCTTTACGACGAAACGCAGGATGTCGCCCGCCGCTATGACGCCGCCTGTACGCCCGATTTTTATGTTTTCGACGCGCAACTCCGCCTGGTGTACCGCGGCCAACTCGACGCCAGCCGCCCTAAACGAAATCCTATACCCGTGAGCGGCGAAGACCTGCGCGCCGCCCTCGATGCCGTAATAGCCAACAAACCGGTTAATCCTGTGCAACGGCCATCGGGGGGATGTAATATTAAATGGAAAAATTAGGTTAATTGAATTATGCGACCAACACAAATTACTGACCAACTCATTCAGGAATTTATCAAAGCCGGCCTGCACGAAGACGTCCGCGACGGCGACCATACTTCCCAAGCCACAATCCCCCCTGATCACCGCAGCCGTGCTGTATTGAAAGTGAAGGACTATGGTGTGATTGCGGGCGTTGAATTGGCCGAACATATTTTACGGCACGTCGATCCCAACTGCTCCATCACCGTACATAAACCCGACGGCACAGACGTGCTGTACGGGCAGATCGCCTTTGAAGTGGAAGGCAACACCCGCGCCTTGCTCCAGGCCGAGCGACTGGTGCTGAATGCCATGCAA
>JAKLJF010000851.1 GCA_023151335.1 Thermoanaerobaculia bacterium
TTTCACCTCTTCCATTTCTTTTTCCAGGGGCTGCCAGATGAGTTCATACAGCGTTTTTTGCGGTTTACCCACGGGCCTCGCTCCCCGTTCGGCTACCGCGTAGAGATTGTTGACATAATCGGTTTTGCGGACGCTCGTCTGGCCGAACAGGGAGTCGAGTTGTTTTTCTTCGAACAGGGGGATGAACCGTGGCGCGTCTGTGCCGGGCAGGATCAACAGGGCGGCATAGAGTACACTGTCGGCAAGGTTGGGAAACACGTGCCGGAAGTGCACAAATTCGAGGGCTGCTTCGCCAGGGCGGAGGATTTGTTGCACTTGCTGCCAGTTGATTTGGCGTTGGGCTTGTTCGAGTCCGGCTACCCGGCGGGTCAGTTCTTTTTCCAGGGAGTTGGCGCGGGTTTCCAGCATGGCCACATCTTCACGCGCGGAGATAGGTTTGGCGTATTCCAGCGCCAGTTGCCGCTGCACGGTCTTCCAGCCATTGTATTTGCGGATGGAGACGCTGTCGGCCTGCCGCATGGTTCGCTCCAACCTCAGCCGGCCTTCCAACAGAAATCCTTTGTAAAACAGGGTGTTGTCGTACAGCAGCTCCGGCAGGCCTGCCACCTTGGCCGGTCGGACGAAAGCGAGGGAAGCCTGCAAATCTGAGCTGCGTTTGAGTTGGGCGACGAGGTTTTGCAACTCTCCTTCCGACAAGTGGGCGCTGCCGCGTCGAAGGAGTTGTTGTTCCAGGATGTTCGACCGGTATAGTTGTGCCATCGCTTCGACGTAGTGCCCCTGCCGGGCATAAAACTGGCCTAAACTAAAGGCAAAAGCCGCATAGTAGCCATTTTCCGGGCCGATCGAGGCCATGAAGGCGGCCTCGGCTTTGCGGTATAGCGGCTCCGCCAACGAAGGACGGCCGGTGTTTTCATAGAGCATGGCCAGGTAATGTTGAGCCATACCGAGATATGCCTGTTGGCTTTTGGCGCCCGATTCAGCCCAAAATGTAGATACTTCCTGATACAACGGCTCGGCCTCTTCATAGCGCCCTTCGGTAAAGTACCAGTCGGCCAGACTGTGCAGGGCGAGGATATAGTCCGCTTTCTTCTTTCCCACTATTTTTTCCCATAAGGCCAGGCTTTTTTTGAAATAGCGTTCGGCTTCTTCGGCCTTGCCCCCGTTCCAGTAGTTGAACCCTATATTATTGAGGAGGGATGCGATGGAGCGGTCTTGGGAAAAATTGGGGTTTCTCTGCTGAATTTCCTGATAAACCCCCAAAGCTGCTTGCAGCAGATTGTCGGCCCGGGCAAACTGGCCAAGATCGGTATAAACGAGACCGAGTTGTATGAGGCAACCGGAATAGTCTTCATGTTGCGCTTTGTCCTGTTTTATGTCTCCCGAAATGAGGCAGTTGCCGCATGGTGCGCGTCCTTCGATCATTTTTTCGATTAAGCCTTTAGCTTCCAGCAAACAGGCTTCGGACTGGCTGTAGTCTCCTGTGATTCGGTGAAGCGTGCCCAACTGGTTCAGTATTTGACAATAGGCGGCGTTTTCTTTACCCACGGCGCGATCAACTATGCTTTTTGCCTCCTGCAGAATAGAGTCCGCCCGTTGAAACTGCCCATCATCCAAATACATCCAGGCGACTTGTTTCATTACCTGCAGGTATCCCCGGGATGCCCGTCCGTTTTGCCTTTCGGTCGTCGCGGCTACTTCCTTAAGACAAGCTTCTGCCCGGCGTGGCCGGTTGGTTTCTATGTAGTATTGGGCAGCTTCTTTTTGCGCGTAGTAAGCGTTGCCCGATTTTTTCCCTGCCTGTATTGCGGCCTCAAAAAGCGGGTCAGCCAGGTCATTGCGGTCGGATAGCATGTAGGCCCAACCCAGCTTTGTGCCGTTGCTGATTTGCCAACTCAGCGCCGAAGTTTCATCCCTGCAGTACTGAGCCACTACTTTCGAGGCTTTTTGATAGTATTCAATGGCTTTCGGATAGTCATACACCTTATATGCGAAACTGAGCCCCAATTGATGAAAGGCATTGGCATAATCCTGCCAGTTAGTGTATTTTGGATTTCCAATAAAATCGCGTGCCAGCAGCCCTTCTAGGTTATATTTCACGGCTAATTCATATCGTTCATTCACTAAAGATGCTATGTCATAATACCGGCCCGTGGATCGGTAAACCTCCATCAAGGATTCAAGAGCCTCCGAATATATTGGCCAGGTGGTTTCCGGCGGGAAGGCCTTGCATTTTTGGATGACTCCGATGAGTATCGCCTCGGCCGAGTCGTATCGAGCTGTTGCCTGATAATATTTTCCCCAATAAATGAGCGCCAGGCAATAATCCGGGTGGTTTTTCGGCACTCTTTTTTCTTCGATGGCCTGCATTTCCACCAGGTAGGCGCGGGCCCTGTTGGGTTCCTTTTTCTTAACGGCAAAAGTCGAAAGCAGCTGAAGCGTTTTGGTATATGCCCTCGAGTTGACCCCGATATTTTTGGCGGCAAATTGTTGGGCCTGTAGCAATGGAAATGCGATATCGGTGAAAGGGAGATCCTTCCATGCCCGAACATCTTCATCCTTCAATGCAGGAACATCTTCTACCAGGTTGTATCCTCTATTCAGTAAAATATCCGAGATGATGCAGATATTATTT
>JAKLJF010000852.1 GCA_023151335.1 Thermoanaerobaculia bacterium
GCGCCGGTAATTTTTGAAGCGGGTCATGCCGTGATTTTAAAACCCGGTTTCCGCAGCGGTGACAATTTCCATGCTTTTATCGATCCTTGTGCGGCGCCGAAATCGGCATTCTCCTTGTCGGGCGGTAGTGCGGAAGGCCGGCAGTCAATATCCGGAAACAGCGCTTCTGCCCAAACGAATCTGGAGGTTTTCCCCAACCCTTTCACCGGCAGCCTGAAAATCCGTTTCGAAGTGGAATACGCCGGGCCGGTCAGCCTGAATCTGTTTGATGCCTACGGTCACCGGGTATATTCCTGGTACGAGCGCGAAACGCTTCAACCCGGCGAATACACCGCCCGCTGGGATCAAACCGGCCTGCCGAATGGTTTCTACACCTTGGAATTGCGCAGCGGCAAACGGACGCGGACGCAAAAGGTGGTAAAAACGGGGGATTGAGCACCGGTCTTATCCAATATGTAAACGACCAGACTTAAACACCCTCAACCAGAAAAGAAAGGCCTTCTGCCGCGCATTCATATAGCGCAGGCAGAAGGCCTTCCTTGTTTTAATGGAAACCCGGGGAAATTACCGATTTTCGATTATTCCAGCCCTGAGCTGTTGAACAAATTCAAGTGAAGCTCCCACGAAGTCCGCGATCTCGGCATCGGTCCATTCCGGAAACTTTTGAATGGTTTTAATCGTAAGCATCCGTTTCTCTTCCATACGGCCTGCCTCTAAACCTTCCGCACGACCTTCCGCACGACCTTCTGCACGACCTTCTGCACGACCTTCTGCACGACCTTCCCGAAGCCCCTTCTTTTTCCATTTTTCACCCAACACTTCGGGAATTGCATCGATCCAATCGCGTTCCGCCTCGGGTAACGCCTTATTTAATTCTTTAAATTTTGCATGTGTCATATCAAAAAGATTAACGATGTAAACAGTGAGTGTTTGCAATAATATTTTTTCCCGGTCATCCTTATGAAATGGCGATCCAAAAGTAACGATTTCTTTCCAATTTTCCTTTATAAGATTTTCGTCCCGACAAAATTTCAGGGTTAAAAACAGGTTTCGAAGGTATTCTGTTTCCACTTTATCTTTGATAACTTGGGGTGGAATGCGGTTTAGATCCGTTAAAACAAAATCAAAATTCGGAATGAACCGCTGAAAGACCTCTGGAAGCCCCGGAAAATATTCGCTAAATGGCTTCTTTTCCCATCGCCTTTTACCATGATAAACGATAATTGGGATGATGAAAGACAGAGGGCGGCCATTCTTGATATCATCTTCCCAAATTTGCAAAAAATAGTCGAGTAGTTGCAGGAAGACCGGTTGCGTTGGGAGATAGCTTTTATGCTCAAACAAAAACAGTATCCTGGCAAACCCACCGCCGATCAGTTTAGTGTTATACACCATGTCGCTAAAGGAAAGACCAAAACGGCCATTGACATAAGCTGTATCACTTTTTTCAAAGACGGCTAAATCAATTTTTTTATGGAGTTCATCGGGTATGTAATTCAAAAGATAACTTTTCGCAATTTTTGCATCGCCGAAGAATACTTTGAACACCGCATCATGCGGTTGCTCTTTTCTGGGATAGCGTTTCCGTTTTTTTTCAGGCATTTGCGTTTGATTGAGTTATAAAAATTATCGCGAAAATTTAAAAACAAAAATATAGGAAATCAAACAAGATAAAAACTATTTGTTTAAAAAAAAATACTAATGTAGCGATAAAACATTTTCATGCCGCTCCTCCTCACCACCCATCCTTTTCCCTCGACCACTTTCGGCGTCTGGCAAATTGCCGAAGACGAGGCATATTTCCGCCGGGATATGCCATTGTTGCCGGAAGAAGAGGCGGAGCTGGCCCGGTACAAGGATATTCGCCGGCTCGAATGGCTGGCTGTACGTTGGTTGTTACACAAACTCACAGGTTTGTCCGAACGGCTGCCCCTGGGTAAAAACGCCTTTGCCAAACCCTTTTTCCTCGACCGGCCCGAACTGCATTGCTCGCTGAGCCATTCGCATGGGGTGGTCGGGGCCCTTTTGGCCGACCGGGTTTGCGGTTGCGATTTGCAGGTTCTGGTAGACAAAATGCCGAATATTGCCAATAAATTCCTGCACATCGAGGAAGCGCGGTTCATTCAGCAGTTTCCCGCTGACCAACAGTTCGACCTGTTTCACATTTTCTGGACGGCCAAGGAAAGCCTGTACAAAGCGTACGGCCTGAAAGAGCTCGATTTCCGGGCTCATTTACGTCTGGATCCTTTCGATTGGAGCGGTTATGCCGCCGAAGCGCCGGGATGGATACGAAAGGATGACTTCAGCCAATCATACCAACTACATTTTGAAAAAGTGGAATTACCCGAAAAAGGGGCGTTTGTGTGGACGGTTTGTATGGGTTAATTCTCCATCTTCGCCCGCGCCTTTACCGTCGAAGGCGACACCCCCAAATCCTTATCCACCGAAATTTCGGGATAATGGCAGATCAGCCCGATCTTGATAATAGCCAGGTGATGGATGGCATGATCGTAGACAAACAACAATTCCCGGCCCACGGTGCTTTCGTAGCAGGGGCGGTTGTCAGTGCCGAATTCGGCGCGCACCTGAACGGGTTGCGCCATATCGAAATTGGGCAAGGCGTGGTTAAA
>JAKLJF010000853.1:0-240 GCA_023151335.1 Thermoanaerobaculia bacterium
GCTCACTAAAGTTCCGGATTGCAATAACTTTCGCGCCGATTTAAAATAATGATCATGAAGTCTTTGTTGACGCTTCTTTTAGTCCTCCCGACTATCCTTCCCGCAACTTCCTCCCACCCATTCCCCGTTTCCCGGAAAGCCGCCTGCGATATTGATCTTGGTCCCGATGTCACGGTTTGTAAAAACGCCACATTTGCCCTCAACCCGCATGCAGCGCCCCTGGGCGATTATACCTGGACC
>JAKLJF010000853.1:250-2620 GCA_023151335.1 Thermoanaerobaculia bacterium
CCCAAGCCCGGAGTTTACCAGCGCCAATGCGGGTACCTTTACCTTTATCGCAACACGCGTAACGCCCGATTGCACCGAAAGCGACACGATCCGGATCACCGTGATAAATGCCGAGGCGCCGCAATATGAAATAACCGAAAACAGCAGTATATGCGCCGGCGACAGCATCGAACTGGGCGGGCCGGCTGCACCAGGCACTTTTTACAACTGGTTTTCCTTTCCGCCAGGCTTTGTCAGTAACCTGGCCAACCCTAAAGTCAAACCTTCCAATCCGACTACCTATTTTCTGTCGGTCTCCAACCTTTCCTGCCCGTTCATTACGCTGGACAGTGTGCGGATAACGCCTGTTTCCCTGACCCTGACCCTCACGCCGGTGGATACCATCCGCTTGTGCCAGGGCCGGTCGCGTACCCTGCAGGCAACGGTGACGCCGGCCGGCCAACTCGTGAACTGGTCGCCGGCGACAGGCCTGCAGGTAAGCCCGAACAGCCTCACTGCCATAGCCACACCGCTCGAAAGTACGGCCTATACCGCCACTGTTTCGTTGGCCGGCTGCACCCGGACGCGTTCCGTTTACATACACGTGGACAGTTTGCCAGATATGCTCGACATACAACCCGCCGATACCACGATCTGTCAGGGCGCGCAGGTAGTACTGCGTTCGCAGGTGTACGAACCGGTTGAATATCCGGATATTGAATTCCTTTGGTCGCCTTTGACCGGCGCCCTGACGCCCGACAGCCTCTTCAACCTGGTGGTACAACCGACGCAAACCACCGTGTACCGGAGAATCACGCGCAATGGCCAATGCGCCGATACTTCGGTGGCCGTGGTAAAGGTGATCCCGCCCGCCGAAATGTTCGTCACGCCCGCCGATACCGCCATTTGCCCCGGCCAAAGCGTAAAATTCAGCTTAACCTACACACCCGGCGTTACCGATATCAAATGGGAGCCGCCGGCCGGTCTTTCCTGTACCAACTGCGACAATCCCCTGGCGACGCCGGCCACCAGCCAGAACTATTCCGTTTCCGGTGAGTTTCAGGGTTGCCCGGTCAGTGCCAGCGCCAGGATCAGTTTGCTCCCGCTTGCCCCGCTCCGGTTCCCTTCCGATGTTCAGCTTTGCCTCGGCGAGCCTGTTACGCTCAATGAAATATTCGATCCTTCGACCACGTATACCTGGACTTCAACACACCCCGGATTTGGAACCCGCACGGAACCCGCACCCACCTTTGTGCCGAACCAGACAGCCACCTATTACGTCACGGCCGATAACGGTTGTATCCGCCGGGATTCCGTGCGGGTTTTTGTCCTCAGCGCCCAACTGAGCGTTCAGGGCGACACGACGATTTGTAAAAACTTTACTGCGCCGCTCAGGGCCTCGGCCACCCTGCCCGGCAGTTTTGTATGGATCAACGTCAATACCGGGCAGGTGGTGGCCAACCAGCCGGTGGTGTCGGCGGTAAAACCCAATGAAACCACGGTGTACACCGTCACTTATACTTATGGCGACAATTGTGTGCTGACCGACCAGGTGACCGTCACGATCAGCGGCGAGGCGCCTTCCATCGATTTTCCTTTTGACCGGCAAATCTGTCCGGGCGATACGGTGTTGCTGAACAGCGGACCGGTGTTGCCGGGGGCAGTTTATACCTGGACGGCAAATCCGCCCGACGCGGGACTTCAGGTCAATAACCCCAAACCCCTGGTTTCTCCGAAAGTGAATACCACTTATTCGGTGAATGCCACCCTCGGTAATTGCTCCGTTGCCCAACAGGTAAATATCGTGGCTAATTCGGCTACGCTGAGCGTTACGCCCGATACCACGGTGTGCGACGGTACCCTGACGACTCTCACGGCCATCGGCTCGGCGCCCAATGGGTCTTATTCCTGGAATACCGGCAGCACCAACCCTTCCATTATGGTAACGCCGGCAGGAAACACGACTTATTCCGTTGTTTACACCTACGGCGACGGATGTACGCTGACGGAGTCGGTACTGGTTTCCGTAGTGCCGAATTTTTCCCTGTCTATTAACGCCGTTCCGAACAAAGACACGGTGGATGTGGGGCAGCTGATCACCCTGACGGCGGTGGTCAATCCGCCGCAAAATTTATCGAATTTTACTTTCATCTGGAAAGAAATTACCAACGAGGTGCGCGACATTCCTTCTATGGAAGAATCCGTAGACGTGATTCCCTCCACCAACGATACCAGCACCCGGGAGATACGATATCAGCTCATCGCCACCTCGCCGAACGGCTGCGTGCAGATAGTGGAAAAACGCTTCTATCTCATTTTTCCACTGGTGCGTTTCCCGAATGCTTTCACACCCAATGGCGACGGCGACAACGATGAGTTTAAAATGGTGGT
>JAKLJF010000854.1 GCA_023151335.1 Thermoanaerobaculia bacterium
CCGAAAACGGCATCGAACTCCTGCGTAACGCCGGTTTCCACGTCACTGTCTGGCCACACGACCGCCCCATGACCCAGCCTGAACTGATCGACGCTGCCAAACAAAGCCATGCCCTGCTGAGCATGCTGGCCGATAATCTCGACGCCCATTTCCTGAATGCATGCAAGCACCTCGACATCATTTCCCAGTTTGCCGTGGGCTACAACAACATCGACATTGCCGAAGCCACCCGGCTCGGCATTCCCGTCGGCAATACGCCCGACGTGCTGAGCGACGCCACGGCCGACGTGGCCTTCGGGCTGATGATAGCGGTGGCGCGCAAGATGTTTTACCTGCATAAAACCATCGCCCGCGGCGAATGGGGCTTTTTCCGGCCGAAAGCGCATCTCGGGTTCGAACTGAAAAACAAAACCCTCGGTATTTTTGGCCTGGGCCGGATCGGCATGGAAATGGCCAAACGCTGCAAAGGCGCCTACCATATGCACGTCATTTACCACAACCGGCGCCCCAATCCGGAGGCAGAGGCAACCCTGGGCGCGCGATATGTTTCATTTGATGAACTATTGCGGCAAAGCGACATCCTGTCGGTACATTCGGTTTTGAGTGACGAAACGAAGGGTATTTTTAACAAAACGGCTTTTGAAAAAATGAAACCCGCGTCCATTTTTATCAATACCTCCCGCGGGCCGGTACACAATGAAGCAGACCTGACCGAAGCCCTGCAAACAGGCCAAATCTGGGGCGCTGGCCTCGACGTGACCAACCCTGAACCGATGCACCCGGACGATCCGCTTTTATCGATGGAAAATGTGGCCGTGCTGCCGCATATCGGCTCGGCCACGGTGGAAGCGCGGGGCGCAATGGCGCGGCTGGCCGCGGAAAATATTATCGGATTTTACCGGGATAAAAAGGCGCCGCACCTGGTAAATCCCGAAGCTGTGCGGTAAATTTGTCCAATCAATCAAAAACACACAAATATGAAATTGACCTCCATCCTCCTGCTGGCGAGCCTTTGCCTGCACCTTTCCCCGGCTCGCGGCCAATCCCCCCGGTTCAGTTACGGCGTTCAGGTTCAGACCCGTATTTCCGATCTGGTCTTTCACCATCCCAACTCACCCGGATACGAAAAAGTGGTGCGCGAAAGCGCCACCTGGCGCTTTTCACCCGGCATAGCCCCCTGGGTGCGGTATCAACTCAATGACCGGGTCGGTTTTCAGGCCGGGCTGGGCTACGAATTGTCGGGTTACCGGCTGAAAGAGTTCGTTTTGCAAACCTCCACCCCGCAGAATCCGGAGCCGGTGCGCGTGGGGACATCCAAGGGCACAAAACACTACCATGACCTGAATCTTTCCCTTGGCGTAAAAGTCAAACCCTTTAAAAAAGCGAACCGGTTTTACTTAAGCGGCGGTTTTTCCCAGTTAATAAATATAGGACGGTACAAGACCATCATCATCAATTACGACAATGGCGACCGGTACAAGGTAACGGAACCGCTGGTGAGCGACAGCCCTACAGTAGTAAATAAACCGTATCTGACGCCCGTCAATGTCCGCGCCGACATCGGCTTTGGGTTTGAAGGGAAAGCCGGTGCAAACGCGCGCTGGTACATCGAACCCATGTTCGGCTTTACGCTGCTGCCGGTATACACGGAAGACGGCGGCGAATGGCGGCAATATGTGACGGGAATAAATATCGGGATGGCGCTGTGAGCCCTAGTTGTTTTTCACAAACCGGTACTCTTTCATAGGGTCGAGCAGCGGATGCCGGCCGCTCAGTACCCCGTCCTGGTAGTGGAGCACGATGCCGTTGAACTCCACCTCCACAATGCGCGGGTCGATGGTAAACTCGAAGAGGTTGTGTTCCGGTTGAGCGATATTAAAAACAGAAAAACGCTCGGCGAAAAAAGCGTGCACCAGCGAGATGGCCTGTACGGGGGCTTTATCCAGCACGATATATCCCTGCTGGTCGCACTGGCCTTCGAGAATGCCGTCGGGAGTTTTTACCCGGCAGACTATATAAGGCAGGATCATGGGATTGGGGTCGCTGATGCGGATGACGATCTTGTCGTCGGCCGTGGCTTTTTCCGATTGCAGCACAAAATCGCGCTCCGGTTTCGGTGGGCTGTGCAGGATGAGGCTGTCGCCCTGCTGTTGGAAGGTGCCTTTGCCGAAACGGTCGACGGCGCCGTATATGAAAAAGAAATCGAAGGTGCTGTCGGCGTTGAAGCGGAAGCCGGAACCGACTTCCATGACGCCTTGCAAATAGAATTCACCGGTGATCATGGCAGTGTTGTTTTGTGCAGTCAAAGTTGCGGTAAATAATAACGGGACAAACCGGAAAATAGATTTCAGGAAAGGCATATCGACTTTATGTTTGTATCGAACCGCCCCCAAGGTATCGCATTTACGCAGTCTAAGTTAAAAAAATCATAAATACGAACTATTTCCGGCAGCGGCACAAACCCGGCAGAAGAACGGTGCGTCATCGGAGAAAAAATACCCTATATTATGAAGCTCAACTTTTTTCTGTCGTTATTGCTCTTTTCCTGTGAGTCATTTGCACAAACACCCGCCATTTTGCAGAACCTGGAAGGAACCTGGTCTTCCAGCGACCGGTCA
>JAKLJF010000855.1 GCA_023151335.1 Thermoanaerobaculia bacterium
TCAGTTTGCCCGTAGTGACCATTGCGGTTCCTGACACCCTCACCTGTGCGTTGGACACGGTATTGTTGCAGGCCGGCTTCAGCCCGGCGGGCACCGATCTGTACTGGATCGGACCGCAAAATTTTGCTGCCAACGGAGATACCGCCATCACTTCGCTGCCGGGTATTTACCATTTGATTGGCGCCGCCCCGAGTGGTTGCGCCGATACTTTCCAGGTCAGCGTTTTTGCCGATACCCTGGCCCCGGAAATCAGCGCAAGCGGCGGTATCATCACCTGTACCCAAAAAACAGCCAGTCTGTCGGCCAATCCCCTGCCCCTGACCAGTACCCTCGTCTGGACGGGGCCGCAACAGTTTTTGTCCGCACAAACAGACACTTCTACGCTATGGCCCGGCATGTATTCCCTGCTGGTCACGGCGCCCAATGGATGCACCGTTTCCGATACCGTCCTCGTGATGGCTGATACCCTTGCTCCCCATATTTCGATCAGCGGCGACAGTTTGATCACTTGTTTACAGGACACCGTCGGTTTATCTGCCAGCCTTTTTCCATCCGGCGCCGGTTTAGTGTGGTCGGGGCCTCAAAACTTCAGCTCCGCCGACACCAGCCTGCTTTTGTCAATGCCCGGCCTTTATTATCTGACCGCTACCTCGGCAAACGGTTGTACGACCACTGCCACGGTAGAAATTTCCGCGGATACGTTGTCGCCCCAGGTGAGCGCCGGCGGCGGTACGCTGACCTGTACCCAACCTGTCCTGCAGCTGAACGCCGGCGTTTCGCCCGCGGGAAGTTCCGTTTACTGGACGGGGCCGCAGGGCTTTACATCCGCACAAATCAATCCCGCCGTTCAAACAGCGGGTATTTACACCCTCCTGGCCACCGGTCCGAACGGCTGCACAGCCACTGCGACGGCCCTCGTTACGGCCGATGCTTCATTCCCCCAGGTAAACGCCAACGGAGGCATCATCACCTGTGCACAAAGTTCAGTTTTCCTGTCAGCCAGCGTATTGCCTCCCGGCGCTCTTTTGCTGTGGAGCGGGCCGCAAGGGTTTTCCTCCGGAATAACCAACCCGGAAGTGAGCCTTCCGGGGCTTTATACCCTGCTTGCCACCACTGCAAACGGCTGCACGGCCACTGCAAGCGCTACCGTCATCATGGATACGCTGGCTCCTGTTCTGAACGTCTCCGGTGGAACAATCACCTGCGGGACGCCGGTGGTTGGTCTTCACGCGGGTCTGACGCCTGCCAACACCGCCATTTTATGGAACGGGCCGCAAAACTTTTCCACGACTCAATTCAATCCGGATATCACTATTCCGGGCACTTACACGGCTATTGCCAGCCTTCCCAACGGCTGTACTGCCCAGGCATCCGTTATTGTACCGGCGGATACCGTATCGCCAAAACTTTTGATCACGGGAGGGACATTAACGTGCTCGGATACCACGCTTCACTTGATAACCAATATAGAACCGCCGGGAAGTGCCATATTTTGGTCGGGCCCTCAAAGCTTCACCTCCAGTCAGCCGGATCCGGTGGTAGGTGTAGCCGGTTTCTATTTGGCCACGGTAACCGCCGCAAACGGTTGTACTGCCTCGGCAGGGGTTCAGATACCTGTCGACACGGTTCCACCACAAATCAGCGCCACAGGCGGGAATTTAACCTGTCTGGCGCCGGTAATAATTCTTCAACCGGACTATTCGCCGCCAAATGCCGCGGTCGTGTGGACCGGGCCGAAAAATTTCCATTCAAATCTGCCCGGTCCGGCAATATCGGATCCGGGTATTTATGCCGCCGTGGTCACGGGCGCCAACGGCTGTACCGCCGAAACAACGGTTTCGGTCGGGCTGGATACCTTGCCCCCCATACTCAGCGCTTCCGGTGGTCTGCTGACCTGTTTGCAAAACCAGTTAATGCTATCTGCAAACGTGTCGCCTCCTGGTAGCATTGTATCCTGGACCGGACCGCAAAATTTCTCCTCCCAGGAGTTATCTCCGGTCGTATCCCTGCCCGGTATTTATACCTTGCTGGCCACCTCGGCAAACGGCTGCACCGGCACCACTCAAGTGCAGGTAGTTGCAGACAACGATTTTCCGCAGGTCAGTATTGAGGGCGGAACATTGACTTGTACGCAGGCCTCACTGACGCTAAACGCAACATACAGTCCGCCGCAAAGCACGCTGGCCTGGAGCGGCCCGCAAAATTTCTCTTCTGCTCAGCCTGATCCCTTCATCACTATTCCGGGCGCCTATTTCCTCACGGTGACTACTGCTTCCGGCTGCAGCGCTACTGCCAGCGCAACTGTTCAGATCGATACCATTTCGCCGGAAATCACGGCTACAGGCGGCATAATTACCTGTTCCCAAACACAAACTGCCATCACAGCCAATATCCTGCCGGCCGGCAGCCAGATAAATTGGGCTGGGCCCAATAATTTTAAGTCCGGGGATTTGAGCCCCGTCATTGCGCTGCCAGGACTTTATTTGGCCACTGTCACTGCTTTAAATGGCTGCACGGCAACGGCAACAGCCCTGGTTCAGGCCGATACCGCGGCACCAAAAGTAACGGCCATGGGCGGTACACTGAGTTGTTCACAAAAAAACATTCAGGTTAAGG
>JAKLJF010000856.1 GCA_023151335.1 Thermoanaerobaculia bacterium
TGCTTTGAAAGCGCAACCGGGTTAAATCTGTCATGCCCTGTATTAAATTTTATTGAAGCGCGAACCCGCGGTTTGTTTCTTTGTTTCAGGGCATTATATCCGTTATTTAACTAAAATATACACTCAAAATGCGACGCTTTCTGTACTTTTCCATTCCCCTGTTTCTCTTTCTCACAGTGGGCTGCCGCCGCCAGTACCCCGTCCTCCCGCCCGTTGAAGAACCGCCCGTGTGGACGCCCGTCGATGGTTTTACGAACAGTAAAAGCGAAACCTACTATAGTACCGTTTGGGACGACCAGTTGTACGTACTGACAGCGGCTTCGCTGGCTGCCGTTTCGCCGGAAGGCACTTCTTTCCACTATTCCCTGGCCGGGCCCGGTCAAAACCGGCGGCTTTACTTCAACAAAAACTTCATACCCATACTCTGGTCCGACGCCGGAGCGGATTTCATCAGTTTTTTCCCTTCGGCCAACGTAACCACTGCCAACGCAAAACGGGTTCATCTGCCTCTGAAGGAGCTCGGCGCCGATATTGCCGGGTATGACCTGTTTGTCTATTATGGCAAGGTGGGTATCGATGCGGACGACCGCTTGCTGCTACCCCTGATGACCCAGGCCGGTACCGAGGCGCTTTACCTGTTCGAGGTAAAAACGCGTCAGACGTTGAGTTGGACCGACGTGGATACCGTGCTTGCCACGCGTATCGATATCCCGGGTTTACAAGCCATCAGCCGGATAAACCTCGTTGGCGAAAATTTTCTGGTGAGTTACTTCGACAACAGCCCCGCCTTGGGCGGCACCGTTTTAGTGCGCCCCGACGGCCAGTTCCAACCGGTCAGTAACGCCCATCTGTGGCATGCCTTTCCTGATGGCGACGCGTGGTATGCCAGTAGCCCCCAGGGCGCCTACCGCTCCGATGATCAGGGTAATTCCTGGACGAATATTTCCCCCGACAGCGGTGTATTGGGTGGGCCGGTCGCCAGTAACATGCTGGGCTACCTTACCGTGAACGGACGTCTGTTATTGTATGCCTCCGATGCGCCTTACTGGCTTACGAACACCAACAACGGCGGATTTATCTCCCGCCAGTTGAAAATGGATGGCCTGAGCGGCGGGAATATCACTTCCGTAACGGCCTGGCGCGATCATTTGTATGTCACCACCCAGGCAGGCGTATTCCGTGCCGCGCTGGCCGATGTGGATTGAGGTTTTTACCGTTTTGGTAAAAAAAATGAGGCGGAAAGTGATGCAATGCAGGCGGGCAACTAACTTGCGCCATTCAACCATCCTTTCACCTAACATTGCTCTGGTATGTCCAAAACTATCCAACTCAGCCTGTTGCTGCTCGTTTCTTTCCTGCTCCTGCCCGGCTTTTCATCAAAACCCAAACCCTATTTTCCCAAAAAAGTGAACGCCATCATCCAGGCCAAATGCTACGGCTGCCACAGCGCCGACAGCAAGGCACAAAAAGCGAAGGACAAACTGATGTGGGACGACCTGGAAAAGATGGAAAAAGGCGCCCAGCTGGAAAAGATACAATCGATTCAGAAGGTGCTGGAAAAAGGCTCCATGCCGCCGGAGAAATTCCTGGAGAAAATGCCGGAAAAGAAACTGACGGAGAAGGAGACGAAGGAGATGAAAAAATGGGCGGATAAGACGGCGAAGAAGTTGTCGAAGTAATACCTATTCTTTTTCGCGCCGGAATTGCGCGGGTGGGTTGCCAAGCGCCCGGGCGCCCATGTGATCGGCTTCCTGCTCCAGGGCAGGGCTGTCGTTGATCTGTTGTCCGTTCAGGTTCATGGTCGGCTGCACCCTGCCCTGTTTTTGTTGCACCACGTGCCAGGCCTCGTGCGCGAGGTGTTTTTCCTGTCCCGGCGCCACGTGAATGTCGGCGCCCTGCGTGAAAGCGTGGGCTTGTAAGGGAGCCGGCCGGGAGGAGTTGTAGTGTACTTGCACGTCGTCCATGGCAATTCCCGAGAGGTTTTCGATGCCGGATTTCAGGTGGTCGGGCAGGCCGGTGTTGTTGGCTTTGCGCTGGATGAATTTGCCTTGCAGAGGTTCTTCCTCTTCCTCCGGCGCCATCCGTTGCAGGGTCTGGAATTTGCCCTGCAGCAGTTCTTCTTCCTCCGGCACGCCCTGGCGCTGCGCCGGCTGATCGGCTACCGCTTGCCAGGCTTTCAGTTGTTGTACCCGGGGGCTGTTGTCAGCCAGGGACTGCCACTGGCGCTGGATGGCGGCTGCCGGGCGCTGGTCGGCTATATGGGGTTGTACCCCGGTGGCGCTATCCGTGGTGTGGATAGCGGCGGCATTGGTGCGGGTTTGCTGTTCCCGGCTGGCGTGCGTTGTCATATCGCTGGTGGAATTTGGATTCAAATGTAAGAGGGAATTGTTTGATAATTGCCTTATTTCTTGCCATAAACACTCCACTTTCTTTCCGCAATAACAGCTCCGTCATCCTTGTCGAGGAGCACACCCCTGAAATGAAGATCCATTTCGTCATCTTCTGCAGTTGCTTTAGGCGTATCTATTGATTGAAAATAAGGGCCTTGGGAGAGGTCTTTATTGGTAAAACCCGCATCAGAGAAAAATGCCGAAGCGGCGCCACCGGAGG
>JAKLJF010000857.1 GCA_023151335.1 Thermoanaerobaculia bacterium
TCCCGGCAGCTACAACGTGGAGGTTTCCTACACCGGCTTCAAAACCTCGCTGACCAGCGGCGTCCGGGTGCTTGTCAACACGTTGAATGCCTTCGACGTCAAAATGGAATCGGGTACCCTGTTGAACGAAGTTGTGGTTACCGAATTCAAGGTGCCGCTCATCGAACAGGATAAAACCCAGGGCGGGCAAACGCTCACCTCCGATCAGATCAAAAACCTGCCTACCCGGAGCGTCAACGCCATCGTGGCCACCACTGCCGGTACGACTTCCATCGACGGTGGCGACGTGAACATCAAAGGTTCGCGCTCCAATGCCACCAACGTGTACGTGGACGGTATCCGGATCTCCGGCAACAGCGCCAATGCCCTTCCCGTACAGGACATCGAGCAGCTACAGGTGGTAACAGGCGGTCTGGGCGCCGAATACGGCGACGTGACCGGCGGCGTTATCTCCATCGTTACGAAAGGCCCGGCCAGTGAATACCACGGCGCCGTAGAGGTGGAAAACTCCAAGGGCCTTGACCCGTATGGCTGGTTTTTGGGTACCGCCAACATCAGCGGCCCGCTGCTCAAAAGAAAAGCGTCGGAAGGCAAACCGGAACGCACGCTTGTCGGCTTCCGCTTGTCGGGCCAGTATCTGGACCAAAAAGACGATGACCCGCCCGCGCTGCGCGTAGCGAAAACCAAAGGTTCGCCCGTAGACTGGAACGCGATAAACTGGAATAACTATTACAGCGCCGATGAGGCCGTGGCCAACGCCGAAAGAGCTAAACTGGAACAACTGGCCAATGCCGGCGGCACACTCGGCCGGCTCATGGCACACCCGCTGGCGTTTGAGAACGGCTTTATCCGCCCAACGGCTGAAAACTTCACGCAGGATAGCGTTGACCTGCTGGATCACAATCCGCTCGAGACCCGTAAGGACATCAACCTGACGACAAAACTGGACTTCCGGGTGACCGATAATATCGACCTCAGCCTGACCGGTACGTTCAACGACCGGGAAAACCAGTTCACGCCGGGCGGCTGGCGGGTGCTCAACAGCCAGAACAATCCCACCCAATACAGCAAACGTTACCGCGGTATTGCCCGCTTCCGCCACCGGCTGGGGGGCAGCGAAGGACCGCGTGATGCCGCTTCTGCCAACCGGGTCAGCATAACCAATGCCAGCTACACCCTGCAATTCGGCTTCGAACGCGGCAACAACCTGACCTATGATCCGCGGCACGGAGATCGTTTCTTTGAATACGGCTACATCGGCCGCTTCAACTTCGACTATATACCCACCATCGGTATCGACAACAATGGCAACATCGGGGTGCACCTCGATAACGAGGAAGCTTACGTCAATCATCAACCGGGTTTTGTCAACGGCGCCGGCAACATTGTCGTACCCAATCCGGGCCTGGTGGCATATAATGAATTTGCGCAGAACGACAATTTCTTGTCATTCCTGAACACCAACGGCCGCTTCAGCGATACCTACAATGATATATGGTCGGGCATGTTTACCAATGTAAGTACGATTTACAACAGCTATGCCAAAGGGGAAGAGGATATTCTGACCGGTATGGCATCGGCCAGCTTCGACCTGAAACTGGGCAAAACCGGCACACACAGCATCCAGTTTGGCCTGCTCACCGAGCAACGCACCAATCGCGCCTGGACCCTGGCTCCGGGCGGCCTGTGGAACCTGATGAGCCTCATTACGAACAACCACTTCAATGGCCTGGACACCGGTACCGTGATTAACCGGTTATGGGACCCCTTCTGGTCTCCGCTCATCGGCGACTCCGTCGACATTTACGCCAACGCCGTGATCGATCTGCAGGATTTCCGGTTCTACCGCAAAATCCGCGAGCAAAAAGGTTTGCAGCTTTCCGAGTGGCTGAATCCCAATGAACTCAGCCCGGAAGAACTCAACCTGAATATGTTCTCGCCCCGTGAACTGACCGACCAAAGCCTGATCGGTTACTACGGCTATGATTATCTGGGCAAAAAGCTGGAAAACAACATCACATTCAATGATTTCTTTACCAGCAAAGATGCCGACGGTATCCGGAACTTCCCGGTAGCGCCGCTCCGCCCCTTATACCAGGCGGCCTATCTGAAAGATAAGTTCACCTTCAATAACATGATCTTCAGCCTTGGGGTGCGGGTCGAACGTTTCGACCTGAATACCAAAGTGATGAGAGACCGCTACTCCTTGTACCAGGTGATGAACGCCCGCGATTATTACGCCACACAACCCAATGCGGCCTGGCACTATCGGCGACGACTTTAAAGTGTATGTCACCAGCCAGTCGGAAAATACGCTCAAGGCTTTCCGCGACGGCGATACCTGGTACTTCCCCGACGGCACGCAAGCCGCCGACGGCAACGTGATCTTTGGCGGCGGCGGTGTAGTAGCGCCCTTCCTCAACGACACCGTTTCGGGCGATAACATCCTCGACCCACGCTTCGATCCCAACACGGCCTTTGAAGACTACACGCCCCAGGTGAACTGGATGCCGCGTCTGGCCTTCTCTTTCCCGATTTCGGACGAAGCCAACTTCTTTGCCCACTACGACGTGCTCGTGCAACGCCCGACCAGCAACTGGGAG
>JAKLJF010000858.1 GCA_023151335.1 Thermoanaerobaculia bacterium
AAAAAATTGGCGACTATGTGTTTTGCCATGCCGGCATCAGCCCTGTGCTCGCCCGCACTTACCTGAGTATCAGCGACATCAACAGAATTTCCCGGGAAAACCTCGGCAAACCCGACGACGAGATCACAGATTCGCTGGCGCGCATTATTTTCGATACCCGGGAGGGCATTTTCTGGTACCGGGGCGCTGCAAAAAACCAGCTGAACGAACAGGAAGTCAACCAAATACTCAAATTCGCCGGCGCCAAACGTATAGTCATCGGTCATACCCTTGTGCCCGATGTAATGGCCCTGTACGATGGCCGCATTGTCTGCGTAGACCTCTACCACGGTGAAAATTTGCGGCAGGGTTTTGTCAAAACCCTCTACGTGGAGGACGGATTCATGTATACTTTAAGCAACAAGGGAGAAAAGGAATCGCCGTTTATCGTGTCTTTCAAGGACAAGTCCAGGGATTAATTCACAACACGCCATAAGTAGAAAAACACCGTATGCTCAGAGGCTTACCCGGATCATCGCGAAAGCTCTGCAGCAGGCCGCGCACGGCATCCGGCGCCACGTTTAGCCGGCGCAAAAACGGCCGGTACTGTATACCCGGCGCAATACTTTTGTGAAAAAAATACTGCCCCGTACCGCTCACGGTAAAATACCCGTAGTAACCCGGCGGCAGATCAGGTTCGGCCGTCAAAGGCTTCAGCCCGGCAATGAATTGATCGGCTACCGGCAAATCGGGTTCGGCGGGTGCGAGCGCGAAACCCCAGATGTAGTGATCCGGTATGGTTTGTAAAATCCGGTTTTGAAAATCGATCCCCTGGGCATTGGGCATGGACAACGCATAATAACCGTCCGCCACCTTCAATGTGCCTTTGTTCACGATCACCGAACCAAGCGTAAACGTTAAAGTATAATCGCCATTGGCCAGAGAACCGACAGGGAAAAATGCGCGGGCCCGGCCCGGTGGTCCCAGGCAGGTATCCGGCTCACGCACCTCCGGCAATTGAACGGCGATAGCGCTGCCCGAAACCGTTACCGTGTATTCGATACCGTAATTGCCGCATTCAAATTCGGCCATGCTCTCCACCCAAAGCCCGAAAACCGGCGCCCCGGTGCTGTCGTTGCGTTGCTCAAAAAGATCGACGGTAAATTCCGGCGGAAAAGTGACGATGATCTCCGGGTCGTCCGTACCAGGTTTATGACAAGCCGTGCCGGAAAATATTGCAAGAAAGGCAACAAAAAACCACCGGGCGGCTGAAAGCACGTTTACGAAACTTTTAAAAGTTTCGTAAACGTTGGACCGGGACCGCCTCCAAAAGCGAAAGCGGCGATATATGGCAACGAAAAGCATATCGCAATCGGGTAAATGTGCAGTAAAAACGCGTAAGTACTAAAACTGCTGCCCACCGGTCAATCTTTTTTCAATCCGCGTACTTTTGCGCCGCTTTTCAACCGCATATCTTCAAATATGAAAAAAATATCCCTCCCTTTTATCCCGCTTGCTTTTGCCGGGCTTTTTTTATTTTCCTGTAAAAATGATCCGGCGCCCCAAACGGAAGCCGCTGCTGCCCCCAAACCCGACACCGTGCGCGTGGAGCCGGTTCCCGCGGAAGGCGCGGCGCCCTTTACCGTCACAGAAGGCACGGTATTCTGGCAAGGCAAAAAAGCCCTCGGCGACCCGCACAACGGTACGGTCAAGGTTTCCGGCGGCGAGCTGATGGTCAACCAGGGCAGGCTGCTCAGCGGCAAGATTACGCTCGATATGGGCTCCATCGCCGTCACCAACCTGAACGATGGCGGCGAAAAACGCGACCTTGAGTCACACCTCAAGGACGAGGATTTTTTTGAAGTCAAAAAATTCCCGACCGCCGAATTCGTCGTCACCGAAGTGCTGCCCAGCAATCTGCCGGCCTTCAACTGGGTGGTGCGCGGCGACCTGACCATCAAAGGCAAAACGAATCCGGTGAACATCCCCGTGAAAATGACCATCGAAGGCGACAAACTCGAAGCCACGTCGGCCACCTTCCCGATCAACCGGACACATTGGGGCATCAATTTCCGCTCGGGTACGCTGGGTACGGCAAAAGATAAAGTGGTGGAGGATGTGGTGCCGTTGTCGCTGGTGTTGAAGGCGAAGCGGCGATAGGGTGTTAAAAAATCACCCGAACATCCCAAACCGGATCATTTCCCGCCGCTCGACGACGCATTGCGGTAGCCCTGAAAGGGCGCAATCACCACCGCAGGGCAGCGCCCTGCCTCAAAACAAACTCACATACCCCAGATGAAACTTCGGCGCCCGCCAGTCGAACGGCTGTCTGGCGTCGGGGCGGCCCACGGCCAGGCTGATGCCGAAAATGCCGGCCTGGGTTTCCACGTTGAGGCCGGCGCCCAGGCCCCAGGGGCGCTGAAACAGCCGGTTGCGGTCGGTCAGGTTTTCGATATAGCCGTAGTCGGTAAAAGCGGCGAGAAAAGAATTCTGGCCGATCAGCAGGCGGAACTCCGCGGTAACGACGGCAAAGCGCGTGGCGAACAGGCTTTCCTCGTTGAAACCGCGCTGGAGTTTGTTGACGCCCAGCCGGTATTGTTCGTTGGCATACACGGGTTTTTCC
>JAKLJF010000859.1 GCA_023151335.1 Thermoanaerobaculia bacterium
TTCGAATACCGGTACAACGACAATAATTGGGTTACGGGCCTCAAAGCGCCGAACGCCGTCAGTGCGTACATTGAATACGACAGCGCGGGCCGGCGAAAATACGTCTGGCTGGGTACCGATTCGCCCGACAGCGAGCTGGGCGCCGTCGCCCGGGTCGAATACGAATACGACGACGGGGAACGGCTGGTCGGCATACGAACCGTCGCGGTCGCCACGAACGACATCTTGTCCGACATCGTTTACCGCTACGATGCGCGCGATAACCGCGACAGCATCGGATACGGGCACCTCAACGCCGCGGTGCAGTTCGGCTACGACGGCCTCAACCGCCTGATTTCCGAAAACTGGCGAATAACCGACCTTCCCCTGACGGAATGCACGGACTTCGTTGACCAGATACCGAAGGGAAAAGAAAGCCTGCCCAGCGACATCTTCCCCGCCGTCCCCGAAAGCCAGATTCCCCTGATCGTAAAAACATACCGGGCGAATTACCGCTACGATCCCGCCGGCAACCGCACCGGAAAACAGGTCAACAACTTGGACGCTACGTATCAGTACGACGCCCAAAACCGGCTGTTGGAAGTAAACACGCAGGGTCAAACGGTTAAATACGAATATGACGGCAATGGCAATCAAACGCAGCGCAAACAGGGTAGCCAACAGGAATTCTTCGACTACGATTACTACAACCGGCTGGCCGGTTTCCGGTTATTGGAAGGAACGGCCACGAAAAATCATTTTAACTACCGGTACGCCCCCGACGGACAGCGCCTCGCCAAAAAAGACTTGCTCCAGGGCAGCGCGGAATGGTATCAATACATCGGCGCCGATGTCTACGCCGATTTTACCCAAAGCGACGCCAACGCGGCGCTGGTGCCCAAACGCCTGTACCTGAACGGCCTGTCCATCGACTCCAAGTGGGCGCGCATCGGCCTGGACAGCTCCGGCGCACCCGGGGCCCTGCACTGGTACCTGCCCGACGCCCTCGGCAGCGCCCACCAACTGATCGACGAAGACGGCGCCATCGCCGGATTCAACCTGACGACCGCCTGGGGCGAACCCATGCCGGCGTACTTCTTCCCGCCGGTGTTCGCTATGCAGGACCGCTACCGGGGGTTAGCACAAAGGGAAATGGATGAGGAGAGTGGGTTGCAGTATACCCGGGCGCGGCATTATGATGCGGAGCTGGGGCGGTTTGTTCAAACTGACCCATTGCAAGGCAATCGCTTTGGGAAACACTATATGTATGGATCTGATAACCCAAACTCTTTCACTGACCCACTTGGGTTGTTTGATATTGAAGACTTTGCAAGAGGTTTTTGGAATGCCGTTACTGAACCCTTCAAAGCGGCGGCGGATGTAGTGGTAGGAACCGTAGCTTATTTTCAAGGAATAGACCTAGAAGACGTTCAATTTTCCAGCGCTTCCGCAAATGCAACCAAATCGCGAATCTTGGCGGGTGATTCACCATTAGAGGCAGTTATCAAAGGAGAATTAGAATTTGGCGCTGATTTGGCAACCGCGGGTGGTTATAGCGTCGCCAAAACAAGTATAGAGGTGTATTTAGCTGTTCAGCGAGGAGAAATGACGGTCGAGGAAGCCGATGAAATATTGAGTGAAATGGCAGGAGGTGCAACATTTGCAGTGGTATCGGCAAAAATTATGTCGAGTCGAGGCCGACAGCGTGGGAACAAAATTTTTGAAAAGCCTGGTAGGGCAGGTACGAATGATAAGTCTGGCAAGGGTAAATCTGCAAATCATAAATCAAGGCTTGGATTCGAAGAATGGGCGGAAGCGACGGGTCGTGAAAAAGGACGTTCACCGAAAGGGCATTCAGATATTGATTTTTGGGATCCCTCAACGGGTCAAGCAGCAAGCCTTAAAACTATTAATCCCAATACTAATCCTGCCGGACAAGTTTCATCAGTAACCAGAAAAGCTATAAGAGATATTGCAAGTACCCGTGAATTAGGTACCCGTCGCGGGCAACTAAAATTAAAGCCTAATGATATAAAAACGGCTCGAGTCAGGATTGGACTGCCTAAAAGACTAAGAGGGAACCCGTCAGTGAGAACAGTAATGCAAAAATTACACGCTTATGCAAAAAAATACAATGTACAATTGGTATTTGATTTTCCTGAAAGCTCGACATGGATGGCTCCAAGGTATCCATGGCATCCAACGTTCCCGTTAAATAAATACCGAAAAATTAGGAGGCATTGAAGCCTCCCGCTGGCCACAACTGTTCGCTCAGAAAAACGCCACTGCTCGTGAGCATTTGTAATGCGAAACGGTGCGTCAGCCAGTCTCTGACTGGCGCCTAAAGAAAACAAGAGCAAAATCCTAAAAGCCAAATACGTTCATTGACACGAAAGGATGTAGAATTGGCCGGATAAGCAGGGCGGGTCCCGCGACGGAAACCCAGCAGTATCGAACAATACCTAAAAATCAAAAGCCTGACGGCTATGGCGAGGACGCCAACAACGGCGACAATAGCCGGAGCGCGAGGGAAGATTCGCCACTTCACTTCTTCGTTTGCAAGCCCGGATTCGCCCAATCCTTGTCTTCGTCGCAGAACAGGCCGGCTTTCAGGCGTTTGG
>JAKLJF010000085.1:0-364 GCA_023151335.1 Thermoanaerobaculia bacterium
TGCAGGTGGCTTTATTCCCGCTGCCGTCGGCTGCCGTCCAAACGCGCTCGATGTAGGCAGTTCGTCCGGCCGGGTCATCGCAAGCCAGGTTTACCCAGGTATCTGTATAGGTTAAATGATATGCGCCGCAATTTTCTTTTACAACCGGAAAGGCCGCTGCAAGCCCCAGACCGCCGAGATATGCAGGTGAATATTGTGGCAATACGCAGGGAACGTTCAGGTGCGTACAAACCACCACCGGCGGGAGTTTGTCTTCCACAACCAGCAAACCCTGGCAGGAATTACCACTTACCGTATCAGTCGCGGTAGCCAGCAGGGTATCGCCCAGGTGGACAGCTGTCAGGATGTTGCCGAGCGGCTGACC
>JAKLJF010000085.1:394-12114 GCA_023151335.1 Thermoanaerobaculia bacterium
GCGCCTTCCAGCACCATATCGGGCGTCACCGGTGCGACGCAACCGGCGTCGAGCGATACGTGGGACAGTTCGTTACATGTCTGCCCCTGCAAACGCAGGCAGCCCAAAAATAAAACCAGAAAACAACTGCCGGAAACCGATAGCAATTGCGAAAGGCGCGTCTCGCGACGCGTCAGGGGCGGGGAGGTCTTCATACTGATTACAGGTCAGTGTCGGTTTAGAAAAAATGTTGCTTGATTACTAGTACTGTAGACCCTTATGTTCGCGGATTAAAAAAAATGCTGACTTCCTGATAAAATCAAGCTACAGAGGGATGGTGCCAAAAATACGCAAGGGCTTCCCGTATGTGTATCAGGTTTTACCCTGATTAACAGATAGCCTGGGGAAAATGCTGCGATCTGACAGTCAGAAACGAGGCTTTATACCATTTTTTTGGTATAAATTAAAGTAAAATGTAAAGTGTAAAAAACCCGGAAAACGAAAACACGCCCAAATGAAGGATACCGGGACGGCAACGCCGAATTGCAGTTCATTTTCACGCTGAAAAAATCAGGCGCTTTATCGCTTCTTGTTTTCCCCGGAGCCCAAACAAAAAACTTTTTGTTTTAATTTGTTGCAAAATACCCGGCAAAGCCTGTAATTTTCGCCCTCTAAAACCTACCCCTATGGTACAAATCGCCAACCCGATCTACGACGTCGTTTTTAAATACCTGATGAACGACGAAAAAGTGGCTAAGCTGCTGCTTTCCGCCCTTATTGGCCGCGAAGTCATTTCCCTTGAATTCCGGCCTACCGAACACCACTTTCCGGTGGGAGAGATGCTGATGGTGCTGCGTATGGATTTCAACGCCCGGATACTGGACGAACACGGCAACCAGGAACTGGTTATCCTGGAGCTGCAAAAAGCCAAGCTTGCCACTGATATCATGCGTTTCCGGCGTTATCTGGGCGAACAATACAGTAACAAGGAGAACGTGGTACGGGAACCTGCAACGGAATACCCTTATCGCAAGGCATTGCCCATACTCAGCATCTATTTCCTGGGCCACACCCTCGACCATGTGACAGCGCCAGTGGTAAGGGTAAACCGCGTGTACACCGATGCCGCCACCGGCGAGCAAATCCGCGAAAAAGAAGAATTTATCGAAAGCCTGACCCACGACAGCATCATTATTCAGATACCGTATCTCAAAGGTCGCCGCCGCACGGAACTGGAGCAACTGCTCGCTCTGTTTGACCAGTCAGGCGCAACAGATGACCAGCATTTTTTACAGGTAAATGAAGAAGATTTGCCGGAGCGATATCGCCCGTTGTTGCGCCGCTTACAAAAAGCGGTTGCCGACCCGCTGGTGCGCCAAACGATGGAAGCCGAAGATGATCTGATTGAAGAATTTAAGGATTATCAACGGCTTATTGCTCTAAAGGAAGGGATGATTATGGAAAAAGAAAAAACGATATCGGAGAAAGAAAAAACGATATCGGAGAAAGAAAAAACGATATCGGAGAAAGAAAAAACAATATCGGAGAAAGAAAAAACAATATCGGAACAAAAAAAAGATTTGATAGAAAAGCAGAGTCAGATCGAAAACGCGATCCTGAATTTATACCGTTCAGGTGTCGTCATAGAAAATATAGCCTCCATTTTTGATCTGCCGGAGGCCAAAATAAGGGCAATAGTGGACAAAAAGGAGGTTTAAGTGGTTTTCGGTATTTAATACGACAATATGCAGCGATTACTTCAAGCCTTACGGCATTCCCTCGACGGCGAGCTTTTTACCGACAACCTGATGCGTCACATCTACGCCACCGACGCTTCCATTTTCCGCGAACTGCCTCTGGCCGTGGCTTATCCGAAACACGCGGACGACATCAAAAAACTGATCGCATTTGCCCGGGAAAACAACACCTCGCTCATTCCCCGCTCGGCGGGCACCTCGCTCGCCGGTCAATGCGTCGGCGCCGGCATCGTGGTGGATGTGTCCCGCTACATGACCCAAGTGCTGGAAATCAATGCCAAAGACAGGTGGGTGCGCTTGCAACCGGGCGTTATTCGCGACGAACTGAACCTCCTGCTCAAACCCCACGGCCTCTTTTTCGGACCCAACACCTCCACGGCCAACCGTTGCATGCTCGGCGGTATGGTGGGCAACAATTCCTGCGGTACCACCTCTATCGTGTACGGCTCCACCCGCGACCATGTGCTGGCGCTCGACGTACTGCTCAGCGACGGCTCGGAAGCACGGTTCTCCAAGCTGACCAGGGCGGAGTTTGAGGCCAAATGTAAAGGGGATACGCTGGAAGCCCGGATTTACCGGCAAGTATACGAGGCCCTGTCGCAACCAGATGCGCAGGCCGAAATCCGGACGCAATACCCCAAACCCGGCATCCACCGCCGCAACACCGGCTACGCTGTCGATTTACTGCTTGAAACAAACATCTTTACACCGGGCAAACCCGGTTTCAATTTTTGTTCGCTGCTGACCGGCTCCGAAGGCACCCTTGCCTTTACCACTGAAATCACCCTGCACGTCGATCCCTTGCCGGCGCCGCACGACGTGGTGCTTTGCGCGCATTTCAACGAACTGCACGAAAGCCTGGAAGCCGTGGTCACTGCCATGCAACACCGGCCCACCGCCTGCGAACTGATGGACAAACTTATCCTCGATTGTACCAAAGACAACCTGGAACAAGCCAAAAACCGCTTTTTTATCGAAGGCGACCCTGCCGCCGTGCTGATGGTCGAATTCCGGGGCAATACCCCTGACGAAGCGAAAGAGAAAGCATCGGCCCTGATCGCGGATTTCAAAAACCGGGGATATGGCTATGCCTGGCCCCTCGTTCCGGCGCCCCAATCCAAAAAGGTGTGGGAATTGCGCAGTGCGGGCCTGGGGGTGCTATCCAATATGCCCGGCGATGCAAAGGGCGTGGCCTGTATCGAGGATACCGCGGTGGAAGTAAGCGACTTACCCGCTTATATCGCCGAATTTGAACAAATGATCGCCGGTTTTGGCCAACAATCGGTGTACTACGCCCATGCCGGCGCGGGCGAGCTCCACCTGCGCCCCATTCTCAATTTGAAAAAAGAAGAAGACTGTTTGCTCCTGCGCCGGATCAGCGAAGCGTCGGCCCGGCTGGTGAAAAAATACGGCGGCTCGCTCAGCGGCGAACACGGCGACGGGCGGGTGCGGGGAGAATTTATTCCACTGGTTTTGGGTGAAAAAAACTACGATCTGCTGCGCCGGATCAAACAAACCTGGGACCCGCAAAATATTTTCAATCCCGGTAAAATCGTGGACGCCCCGCCGATGGACAGCTCCCTGCGTTACGAGCCGGGCCAGGCGGATCAGCAGTTCGACACGATCCTGCATTTTCCGGAAGGCATCCTGCGCGCCGCTGAAAAATGCAACGGCTCGGGCGACTGTCGCCGGCTCGATTTTGCCGGAGGTACCATGTGCCCCAGCTACCGCGCCACGCGCAACGAAAAAGATACCACCCGCGCCCGCGCCAACGTTCTGCGCGAACTGCTGACCCGTGGTGAAAACAACAACCCCTTCGACCGGAAGGAATTGTACGACGTGATGGACCTGTGCCTGTCGTGCAAAGGCTGCGCCTCCGAGTGCCCATCCAACGTGGACATGGCGGCCATGAAAGCCGAATTTCTGCATCAATATTACAAAAGCAACGGCGTGCCGTTCCGGGCACGGGTGTTTGGCCATATCGCCCGGCTCAACGAATGGGGTGCGCGCATACCAAACCTCAGCAATTTTTTTATGAATAATCCGCTCACGGGCCGGCTGCTGAAAACCGCGTTGGGTGTGGCGTCACAGCGAAGTTTGCCCGCGCTAAATACCGTGCCCCTGCGGCGCTGGTTCGGCAAACACGGCGCCGCCCTCCAACCCGCGGGCGAGGTAAAAGGCCTGGTGTATTTTTTCTGCGACGAGTTCACAAACTTCAACGACGCGGGTATCGGGTGGAAATGCCGGCGCACCCTGAAAGCGGACGGGCGGCCATCTCCAAGGGTCTGCTGCCAAAAGCCCGTGCACTGGCGATCCAAAACGTGGAGATATTTCGGGCCTTGGTTACCGAAGATACACCACTGTTGGGCGTAGAGCCTTCTGCCATTCTCGGTTTTCGCGACGAATACCCGCGCCTCGTGCCCGCGGCCGACCGTCAAGCGGCCAAAAGCCTGGGCCAGAATGCCCTGTTGATCGAGGAGTTTCTGGTGCGGGAAATGCAAAAAGGCAATATCACTGCCGCCGATTTTACCAGCGAACATAAAAAAATCCTGTTGCACGGCCACTGCCACCAGAAAGCGCTGGCCGGCATAGACGCCCCGGCATGGGCGCTGGGCCTGCCCGAAAATTACAACGTCGAAGTAATCCCTTCCGGCTGCTGCGGCATGGCCGGTTCGTTTGGTTATGAAAAAGAGCACTATGCGCTGAGTATGCAGGTGGGGGAACTGGTTTTATTCCCCGCCGTGCGCAAAGCCGGGGAGACGGTGCTGATCGCGGCACCGGGCGCCAGCTGCCGGCACCAGATACTGGATGGAACCGGGCGAAAAGCCCTTCATCCGGTGGAAGTGTTGTTCGAGGCTTTGGTGTAAACTATAAGATTTTTCACCAACGCCTGAAATCCTCCTTTGTCTTGCATCTTGGCAATATTATCGAATTTTAAACCCTTTTGACGCAATTTACTGCGTAGTTTTGCATCGCTTAAACCACCACCATTTACATCACTCACCATTTACGAAACACACACGCATGAAAAACGTATTGCTGACCGGTCTTTTTTTCTTCCTCGCATTGGCTGCTATCCCGGCACAAACAGCCGATGAGATCATTGCAAAACATATCGAGGCCACGGGCGGTAAAGCCTGGGAAGCCGTAAACTCGATGAAAACCGAAGCCAAGATCACCGCGCAAGCTGCTCCCGGCATGGAGATACCCATGACCATGACCGTGGTCAAGAACAAAGCAGCGCGTATCGACGTGACGGTCATGGGCATGACGCAAAGCTCCGGCATCAAGGGCGACCAGGGCTGGGCCAACAACCCCTTCATGGGCAAAGCCGAAGCCGAACCGCTTACAGCCGATCAGGTCAAAGAACTGAAGTATATGACCGATCTCAGCGGCTCGCTGTACAACTACAACGAAAAAGGCTATACCGTGGAATACGTGGGTAAAGAAGACGTGGACGGCACGGAAGCACACAAGATCAAGGTGGCCTTTAACGCCGACAAAACGGAATACAAACTGATCGATCCGGAAACCTGGTACGAGATCAAAACCATTTCGGTGGCGAAAGTCGACGGCCAGGAAACGCAGTCGGAGTCGTCGTTCTCTAATTTCAAAAAGGTCGGCGAACTCGTGATCCCCCACACGATCGAACAAAATAACCCCATGATGGGTACCTCGGTAGTGACCATCACGAACGTTTTGCTCAATCCTGAAATTGACGAGAAAATTTTTGACATGCCGGCGAAGTAAGGGCCGCGTTGTCTCATTGGAGCATGTTCACCACGGAGGCACGGAGGCACGGAGAAGTTCCTTATAGGACAAGTCTCCGTGCCTCTGTGCCTCCGTGGTGATTTTTTTTATAACGTTAAACCTTTCATCACTAAACCCGTCATAAGGGGCAAAATGCTTTCGGAATTGTTGCTGCCGGTAAATCAAAAATCTGCTACGGACGATCAAATTTTGGAACTCCTGCGCTCGGATAAAACCTTCGAACGCGGGTTCCGGATGCTGATGGGCGCCTACAAAGAACGGCTCTATTGGCATATCCGCCGGCTGGTTACGACACATGAGGATGCCGACGACGTTTTGCAAAACACCTTCGTTAAAATTTACCGCGGTATTTTGCAATTCGAAGGCAAATCGAAATTGTACACCTGGATGTATCGCATCGCTACCAACGAGGCGATCACCTTCCTGCAAGGCCGCGCCCGAGCCAGCACAAACTCCATCGACGATTCGGCCGGCCAGCTGAGCAACCGCCTCCGCGCCGACAGCTGGTTCGACGGCGATGCCCTGCAGGAACAACTCCAGATAGCTATGGCACAACTACCTGATAAACAACGTATCGTTTTTAATCTGCGCTATTACGATGAAATGCCCTACGAGGAAATGTCGGCTATACTCGACACCTCCGTGGGCGCCCTGAAAGCCTCCTTTCACCATGCGGTGAAAAAAATAGAAAGTTTTTTCCGTGAAAATGACCAATTATAAACCGGAAACCCTCAAACCTGGAGTATTATGAAAAAGGACAAACTGCACGACGAACTCAACGAACACGCCCCCTTTCTGAACGAATTGCGACAAAAAGGAGACGGCCTGCGTGTTCCGGCAGATTATTTTGATAAGCTGGAAAACGACGTTTTCCGCCAACTGGATGCCATTGGCGCGCGGCGCAAACCGGCGGCTTTTGCCAAAACAAAGGCAGACCGTTCCTGGTGGCAGTGGATGCAATATCTGTGGCAACCCCGTTTTGCCTTCGCAACCGTCGCATTGCTGAGCCTGGCGCTGGCCGGTTGGTGGTACTTTGGCAAACCCGCCCAACCGGACACCGTCGCCGTGGCCATCTCCGCCGAAGACGCCGAAGCCTACCTGCTCGATAACCTGCTGGAACTCGAAGCCAGCCAAATCGCTATGATACTTCCGGCAGATGAACTGCTGCACATCTCCATCGACGCGGAACCGGCCACAGAGGATACAAAAACAAACAAACATGAACTCCAACTTTCTCCCGAAGACCTCGAAGACCTGCTCCGCGACATGACCGATGAAGAACTGGAAGAATTGCTTTAACCATCATCAAATAACACATACGCCATGAAGTACGCCTTTTTTATCATTACACTGTTCCTGTGCGGCGCCAGCCTGCGCGCCCAGGAATTTGACCCCGACAAACGCGATGAACGCCTGAAAGCTTACCGGGTCGCCATTTTTACCGAAGTACTGCGCCTGACCGGCGAAGAAGCCCAGGGATTCTGGCCCGTTTACAACGAATACCAGGATAAACGCGACAAACTCCAGGACGAACTCCGGCCGAAAAAACAACTGGACGTTATGAACGACAACGAGGTGGAAGAGCAGGTGAAACGTCACTTTGAAATGCGCCAGCGCGAACTCGACCTGGAACGCGATCTGTACCAAAACCTGCGAAAAGTGCTGCCACTGCGCAAAATAGCCAAAATCCCCGCCGCGGAACGGGAATTCCGCGAGCGGCTGATCATTAAATTGCAGGAAGCGCGGGCCAGAAGGCAGGAACGGATGGACAGGAGACAGGGCAGGAATTAGGATTGCGGATTGCGGATTATCCCGACGCCTCGGGACGGATTACGGATTGCGACCGGAAGTGGCCAAACTACCTTTAAGGCATGCCGCGCGTCCGGCTATTGTTCCGCCAGGATACCCTGGTTGCTTAACGCCACTTTCTCCCCGCTCAGCCAATACGCCATCAAGCGCCTGTTAAACGTAATATCCGCCAGGTAAAACACCGAAAAGCCGGTCAGCACGCTTTCTTCAGCCTTTTGAAGTTGTACCTGGTAAGGCGGGGCGTAGTTGGCATGGATCAGGTAGAGACCGGGGCCTTGTTTGAGCAGATAACCCACGTGGTTGGCGCCCAGACCGATAAAATACAGGCCGTCGCGCAGTTGCTCGCGCCAGAATGTCAGCGCTTGCGCGGCGTCGGGGCGCCGTATCACACGCACGGTGTCGCCCAAACTGAGCATAAGGGCTTCGTCGGCGGGGCCTTGCTGGGCCAGGTGGTAGCGATTGAGGTACAGGCCGGCATGCAACAGCGTGGTAGACACGAAATACCCGCAAGCGATTTGGCCCTGCCCCGGCGTTTCGGTATGGCCTTCAAATGCCCAGGGCGTACCGTACCAGTGTGGAATAATTTCCTTGAGTAAAACTGCTGCTTGGATACTTCCGGAATGATAGCCAGAATTTACAAACAGTAGTGCTTTTGGCCGGCCAAATAACAGCCTTAAATACTTCGCGGCTACGCGGCGTTATCGACGAGCGCGAGTACCGCAAACACCGGAATCAACTGGCAGAGCGGATTTTGATGGTGGTGGATGGCATTTGATTTCCCATTTACCCAACTTTTAGTCAGTCTGCAAAAGTCACGATTACGATACCCTCCTTTGTCCCCACCGCCAGCCGGCGCCGGTCAGGATGCAGTGCGTAAGGCGGGTGCTCCGCGGGGTCAAAGTTGAGGTCTATGGAACTTGCCGGCCCGTTGGTGATCAGTTCCGGGCATTCCGCTACCACGGCGCCCGAATGCAGGTCGATGATTTTCGGATACCGGAAAATGTCCCATACGTAGCGCTTGTACGGGCCCGGCAACAGACTTAAATATTCCAGGTCAAGCCCGGTTCGGTGCACGACTTCCTCTTTTTCAGGCGAATACAGGTTGATTTGACTTTTTCCCAATAAATCCGAAGGCGCGTGACAAGTCCCCTCGACGACGGAAAATGCGATCAGGTCATCGTTCAGAAAAACCGCAGAACTCACGTCGTTTTCAACGGCATTATTCCCGTCCAGATGCCGCGGGTCTTCCAGGGCCTTGTGCAGGTCGAACACCCAAAGCGCATCCACCGGATGCCAGACCCAGCCGGCGCTCAGCGCGTAACGACCGGATGGGCTCACCTCAAGTCGCGAATGGAAACAATCTTCCGGCTTGCGGCTGTCCGAAGCCGTCAGGCGCTTGCCCGTTTCCAGCAGGTCAATTTCCAGGCGGTTGTACTCGTCCGGACAGTGGAGGATGGCCGGGCGCCCGTCGGATAAATTAAAAAGCGTGATGGGGTATTCGTATGCGTCGGCCTCGTAACAGGAGCGGTTGATCTCCCGGGTTTTGATTTCTCGAAAGGAAAATATCCGCTCTCCTGCCCGGATACGGGTGTACTCTGGATTTTCCAGTTCGTTGATGAGGATCAACCCTTTCGTCCAGCGGCGCTCGAACAGGGCGGCACAACGGCCGTCGGGCAGCGCCGCGACCCCGTTGAAACGATCTGAAAAGGCCCTGTTGGCAGATTCAAACGTACTGTCCGGTGCATAGCGGTTGCCGCCGGAAACCCAGTCGACGAGGGTGTCGCCTTCCCAGACGAGGGAGAGGGGGGGGGTGGGGAAGGGGAGGAGGGTTTGGTGGAGCATGGTAATGTCTGATTGTCAAGACAATTCCGTTTTATCCACGTAGAGCATGTCTTCTTCGCGGATTTTGCGGAAATTTTGTTCGCCTATGGGTAGGGTAAGTTTTGCATGAGTGGCGCGCCTTGGCCGGCAAAAGTAAGGCTTTTTGAAGCCAAAACCCTGCCGGGCGAAGGCCTGTTTATCGTTGTCATCGGGCGTCTGCAAGCCGTGACGGACGATAGCAGCACCACACTACTGGAACATTTTCAATTTTAACACATAGGCACATAGAACACATAGAGTATTGACTATCAAAACTATGTGTTCTATGTGCCTATGTGTTTATTATCAATTAATTGTGTTCAATTGCTTATTGTTTATAGTTTTACAAATTTCTCCACCGCCAGCACCTGTCCTGCTTTCAGCACTTGCAAAAAGTACAACCCTGCCGGCAAATCACCCGCCTGAACGGTTTCCCGCTTGCTTCCCGCTGCTACCAGCTCTTCCCGCCACAAACGCCCGCCGGGATCGGTAATGCGAAGGATGACGCCCGTTTCAGCAGGCGAGGCCCACTCCATGTTGAAGACACCGGCATTCGGGTTAGGGGAAAGGGTAAATACCCGCTTCGCCCCCGGTTCCGTCGTTTTTGAAACCGGATCAAACACGCTCTTGCCGTTCACCGAGCCGCCGCCGCCGCCGCCGCTGAAGCCCCGGATCACCATTTCGGCATAGTGTTCCCCGTTGTATGTGCCGTGCCGCCAGGTAGCAGGCGTCGCTTCCGGGCCGTTGGTGTATTGCCAATAACCATAGTCGTCATAGGCAAGGGCCCGGGTCACGAAAATGTGTCTGTATTGCGGATCAAGGTTCGAGATATCGTGGAATCCGTTGATCTTGTGGAAATACATGTCCTCGTGGCTGTCGAGTTTGCCGCCTTCCGATTCAATGGCGGTTTTTAGCAACTCATAGTCTGTTTGGGTGTAATAAAACCGGACGAGGAAGTCCTGGTCAATCTGCTGGGCCGGCAGCAAGTCGAGCATGCCCCAGAACCGGTTCATTTCGTAAAACCCATCGGGGTTTTGAACGAATTCCGCCGGCGGATTGGTGATCAGCATGGCAGCCGGCGGGTAATTATAAACCGCCAACGGCAAATCATCCAGCACCTCGGGGTCCAGGTTGGTTTTGAGCGAAAGCAGCAAGGCGTCGTTTTCCACATCAGGTGGGACGCCCCAGGAATAATAGTGTACCCAGCCGGACGTGTCGCGACACGTGCCCGCTTCGGAACCGGACACTGCAACCTGCAGCGGGACTTTGCCGTGCGGTTTGGGCTCGGCGCCCTTCCATTGGGCCGCGCCGATCTGGGCCGGCCCTGGCCCTGCGGCCAGTATCTTGATGTTGTCGTACCCGTTATGATTGAAATCAAGGCCAAACGGGTAGTCTGGGATGGTACTGATGACCCATTTATACGCTTTGCCGCTTTGCAAAGCAACCAGGGTATCCTGATAAGGGCCACTGACGGCTTGCTTAACGGAAACAAGCAGGTTAAATGCGGGATTTTCAGGGTCAAACGACGTATCGTACAAATAGGTATTCAGCGTAAAAGATGTCAGGCGGTAGTCGCCGGACTCGGGGACTATCAGGTCAAAAACATCGTAAGTGACCGGCTTCGTTTCGCCGGGCGGCAGGAAACGGGGATTGCAACGGCCCAGGAAAGATTCGCGGTTCACAGTGTGTTTGGCCAATTGTAGCGTCACCGAGCGCAGTGCACTCGGGTCGGTAGGCGAGCAAAAACTGCGGATTCGGAAAGTGTACGCGCTGGCGGGCAACAGCCCGGTCAGGGTGAGCATGGTGTCTGCGGTAGTCACGGAGATGGGTGGCCGGGCCCCGGAAACGGGGAAATAAACGAGTTCGTAATACCCGCCCGGCGCGGCGTTGTTCCAGCGCAGGACGGCGCTGGTGGGGCCGGTGTTTTCGAGCGAAATACTGTCTGCCATCGGGCAGGTAATGTTGCAATCGCTGATCCGGAAGGAAAATGAGGTTAAAGGCGATCCACCTGCAAAAGAATTACACAGGATATAATAGACCGAATCTTTTTCAACGGGAAATTTCAAAGCCGGCGGAGGCAGTATGTCCTTCCAGCAGCCGATGAATTTCCAGTCCTTGAGATCGGGCAATTGGGAGGCCGGTTTGTAATAAAAACCGCATCCTGCTGTCATATCGCAATTGCCGCAGGCGCCGGCGAAAGAAATCGCTATCGTATCTGTTTGATTGGCGCGGTAGCGAAACAGGCGTTCGCCATAGTCACTACTGCCGCATATTGGGGTAGTATTTATGTATGAAATGAACCGGTCTTTTTCTTCCTCCGGCAGGGTGTACGTCTCTTCCCCGCAAAAAATATTGCGTACGGGCACGGGCGGCGAGGCGCCTGCCGGAAGGTCGTAAGGCCCCTGCCAGGACTGGCCTCCGCCCGCGCAGCTCGCTTTGAAGTATAGTTGAAGCGGCTCCGTCAGCGGGATTCTTAATATCCGCGCGGTGACGGTATCGTTTTGTACGGCACTTACCCAACTGCCCACGATCTCGTGCGATGGA
>JAKLJF010000860.1:0-1352 GCA_023151335.1 Thermoanaerobaculia bacterium
GGTAACAAACCCTATTCCAGTCCGGAGGAATGGATGGATCAAATCTGCAAAGGCGACCATTCTTTTCAGCATATCCTGAAATGGGTCAGCTGTTTTGCCCTGGCGGTGAATGAAGAAAATGCGGCGTTCAGCCGGGTTGTCACGGCGCCCACGAACGGCGCTGCCGGCGTGATCCCCGCCGTATTGATGTATTACGCCTGTTTTTGCCCGGAATTTCGGGGCGACGACGATATCCTGCGCTTCCTGCTCACCGCCGGCGAATTCGGCAGCCTGTTCAAAAAAGGCGCCACCATCTCCGCGGCTATGGGCGGCTGTCAGGCCGAGATCGGCGTTTCCTCCGCCATGGCCGCCGGCGCGCTGTGCGCCTGCCTCGGCGGCTCCTACGAACAGGCTATGATGGCCGCTGAAATCGCTATGGAACACCACCTCGGCATGACCTGCGACCCCATTGCCGGACTCGTGCAGGTGCCCTGCATCGAACGCAATACCATGGGCGCCATCAAGGCCATTACCGCCGCCCAGATCGCCCTCGAAAGCGATCCCGCCAAAGCCAAGGTCAGCCTCGATGCCGTGATCAAAACCATGAAGGAAACCGCCGACGATATGAGCCACAAGTACAAGGAAACCGCCGACGGCGGCCTGGCCGTGCAGTTTTCAGTGGGACTGGTCGAGTGTTAGAATTGCGGATTGCGGATTGTCCCGAGGCCTCGGGACGGATTACGGATTGCGGATTAACCCAGCTCTTGGTACTTATTCTGACTTGGGCCAGGAAACGATGCCAAGAGCTGGGTTAATCCGCAATCCGCAATCCGCAATCAATAGGTTTTGATCCCCGTCACATAAAACATATCGATCATGCCCTTGTTCTTGGCGGCGATCTTGCCGCGCTCCTGCCACTCGAACTCGTATTTGGCCAGCCAGTAGGTATCTTCGCTGACGTTGACGCGGCCCGGTTCGCAGGTTTCCTCCATACGCGCGGCGAGGTTGACGGTATCGCCCCAGATGTCGTAGGCAAACTTTTTCTCGCCCACCACACCGGCTACTACGGGTCCGGTGTGGATACCGACGCGCGCTTCGAAGTAGGGCAGGCCCTGGTTCAGGTGCTGGGCTTTAAGGTGCTGGAGAAAATCCTGAATTTCGAGCGCGGCTTTCACCATGTCGGACGGACTGGCGTTTTTGTCCGACAAGCCGCTGGCGCAGATGTAGGCATCGCCCACTGTTTTGATCTTTTCGATGCGGTATTTTCCGATGATGTGGTCGAAATTAGTGAAACAATAGTCTAACTCGGCCACGAGGCTTTCGGGGGTAAGGAGTTCTGACAGCCGGGTAAATCCGGTAAAATCGACAAACAT
>JAKLJF010000860.1:1362-2600 GCA_023151335.1 Thermoanaerobaculia bacterium
TAGTCTAACTCGGCCACGAGGCTTTCGGGGGTAAGGAGTTCTGACAGCCGGGTAAATCCGGTAAAATCGACAAACATGACAGTAGCCTGTTCATATTTTTGGGCGGCGACTTTGTTTTTAGTTTTCAGTTCCTGGGCAATAGCCGGCGGAAGAATATTGAGGAGCAGTTCATCGCTGCGTTTGCGTTCTTCCTCAATCATTTTATTTTTATTGCTCAAATCGTTGGCCATCTTTCGTTTTGCGCGGTAGCGCAGGTAAAACAGGCCGGCGATGATGAGTGAGAAGCCCACGGCCATCAGCAGGACATTGCGCGCCGAATCACTTTTCTGGCGAGCCAGTTCGGCCTCGGCCACGCGGGTTTTTTGGGCTTGTATCTCGCGTTCCTGCTGCGCCCGGATGATCGAGTCCACCATTTGCGCCTCGGTCAAAGTTTCCAATAATCGCGCCTTGGTTTTGACCAGCGAGTCGGCGCGCAGTTTTTCCTGCGAAATCTGGGTAATGGCCGCTTCCCGTTTGGTCAATTCTTCCTGGGTTTTGGATTGTACTTCCTGGAGCTGTTGCTGGTATGTGGTTTCCAGGTTTTGACTCTGGCCGGTCAGTTGGGCCAGTTGTTCGCGCAGGGCGCGGTTTTCGGCCTCGGCCGCGGCCAGTTGCGTTTCGAGGCGGCGCAGGGCGTCGCCGCTGCTGGTGGAGCGGCCGGTGTTGCCTTTCAGGTAATTTACAGTTTCCTGGCTCCACTTGAGCGCTTCCCGCAGGTCGTTCTGTTTCATGGCGATATCCTGCAAGCGGCCCATCGAACTGATGGCCAGGTCATACAAGCCATAATTCCGGGCCGTATTCCAGGCACTGTTGAAACGGGTGGCAGCCTCTTTGTAATTGCGCCGGCGGTACAATCCCTCCGCGCTAAGGTGAATGGCTTCGGCTTCGCGCCGTTTTTCACCCAGTTCGGAAGCCAGGGCACTGGCATTGAAAGCATAATCGGCGGCTTCGCCGGGACTGGAGGCCAGCAGTTTTTCGGCAATCTGGTAACTCAGGTTCATTTTCTCCGTTTTCGACTGGGCACGGTTGAGCCTGGATTTTAACTCGCTTACCGATTGGGCTGTCAGGAAAACGGGAAGTATACAGCTGATTAACAGGATACTAAAGGCGGCGTATCGATTCATAAGTAAAGGGCAATGATATATGTCTCACCCTGCCGAACTTACGTGGGTGTCTCATAGTTATTGTACATTGAAAAT
>JAKLJF010000861.1 GCA_023151335.1 Thermoanaerobaculia bacterium
GGCCGCCCACGTACCGGCGAGAATACTGGTACTGGAGACCCCCTTCGACAATATCGGCGGCTTGCTGGCCAGCTATATCCGCCGCGCGGCCCTGCCCTTTCGCCCCGCTTTTTTCTTCCCCAACGACCGTCACCTGCGCCAAACGGAACTACCCGCCCTGCTCTTTCACGGCACAGCCGACCGGGTGGTGCCTTATCAGTCGGCAGCCCGGCTGAAATCCTGCCTGAAATCCGGCGACGAATTCGTCACCATTCCCGGCGGCACGCATGGCAATTTGCGGGAGTTTAAACTGTATCAGGACAAACTGCATGAGTGGCTGAGCAGGTAAGATCATCCGATCTGATGACCAAAGTCACTTTTTGCCGGAAGAAATACCGCTCAAATTCGTAAAAATCCGATATTATGAAAAAAATACTGGTCACCACCGATTTTTCAACACACTCCAAGGCGGGTATGCGTTTCGCCATTCAACTCGCCGGCCGCATGAAAGCCGAACTGGTCTTTTTTCACTGCTTTCAGGCGCTGATCCCCACGACGATCCATCGCGACCGCATTGAAAATTCGATGCAGGAGCAGGCGGAAAAACACCTGAAAAAACTGGAAAAATTCGTGGCGGGTCTGTACCGTTCCATGAAAATGACTCCGTCCAGGTATCGCTGTGTGGTCAAGGAGGAGCTGAGTCCGGAAAGTGCCATACTGGAATACGCGGTTCGTGAAAAATTCGATTTTATCTGTATCAGCACCCGGGGAGCCGGAGGTGTTCAAAAGATCATTGGCACCAACACGAGCAGTATAATCCACAAATCAACCATCCCCGTCATAGCGGTGCCGCACGCCTACCGCGTCCGCGAGATCAAAAACTTGCTGTATGCTTCCGATCTCGAAAACCTGGAGCAGGAAATAACGGAAGTAACAGAACTTACCCGCTCGCTGGGCATCCGGTTTGACCTGGCACATTTTAGTTTCACCGAAAAGTTAAACCTGGCCCGCACCGCGCTGGATGCAGATACGCTGGGTCGGAAATACCCGCAACTCGAGCGTGTTTTTCTCGAACCCTTTGACGTGAAAGAAAAATTTGCCGTGCAATTGGACCGCCTGGTAAAAAAAATAAATCCATCCCTGGTGGCGCTTTTCACACATACCAACCTGACATGGTTCGATAAATTGTTCAGTATAAGCCGGTCGGAAACCTTTTCTTTTATTACAAAAACGCCGATGCTGGTTTACCGGAAGGGTGGAAAATAATACCTTACCCCTTATATCTATGAACTGGCACCTTACTTCTATCGGGGAAACATATCAGGTATTGGGCAGCAATGCCAGGGGGCTGAGCCAAAACGCCGTCATGGAACGCTTGTCCCGCTACGGCGAAAACAAGCTGCCGGAAGCGCGAAAAAAATCGCCCCTGCTGATGTTCCTGGCCCAGTTCAAAGACTGGATGATCCTGATTCTCCTGGCCGCCGCCGTGATATCGGGCGTAATCGGCGACCTGAAAGACACGATCGTTATCCTGGTTATTGTGGCGCTCAACGCCGTGGTGGGTTTCGTGCAGGAGTACCGGGCTGAAAAAGCCCTTGAGGAGCTGAAAAAAATAGCATCGGCAGTCGCAAAAGTGCTGCGCGACGGCGTGGTGCGGCACATTCCGGCCACGCAAATCGTGCCTGGCGATCTGGTATTGCTCGAGTCGGGCGATATCGTGCCCGCCGACCTGCGACTGGTGGAAACGCATACCCTGCGCATTGAAGAGGCCTCTCTTACCGGCGAGTCCTATCCTGTTGAGAAAAACACCGGCGAACTCGCCGATGAAAGTGCGCCGCTCGGCGACCGGTTAAATATGGCCTTTAAAGGAACCGTGGTCAATTACGGTCGTGGCACAGGTTTGGCCGTGGCCACCGGCCTGCATACCGAAATCGGAAAAATCGCCTCCCTCCTGCAACAACCGGAAAGCCGGACGCCCCTGCAACAGCGCCTCGCCGATTTCAGTAAAAAACTTTCGGTAGTAGTCATCCTGATTTGCGGGGTTATCTATGGCGTGGGCGTACTACGAGGCGCCGAGCATATTCAGATGCTGCTCACCGCCATTTCGGTGGCCGTGGCCGGCATACCGGAAGCTTTGCCCGCCGTCATCACAATTGCCCTGGCGCTCGGCGCCCGGAAAATGGTGCGCAAAAACGCGCTGATCCGCAAACTGCCTGCCGTTGAAACACTCGGCTCCGTCAACTACATCTGCACTGATAAAACCGGTACGCTCACACTCAATAAAATGAGCGTCAGGGAAGTATGGCTCGATCAGGAGACCATTCAAAACGAAGCGTTCAGCGCCCGCGAACTGCTCGAATTGTCTATGCTGCTTAACCATGACACCCACACTAATGAGCACGGCGAGATCAACGGTGACGCCACCGAGGTGGCCCTGGTAGAATATGCCCGGCAAACCCGTACGCCGGAAGCCGGACTGGATGTGTGGCACGAGCGCGTATACGAAGTTCCTTTTGATAGTACGCGCAAACTGATGACGACTGTACACCGCTTTCATGGCCAATTTATTGTGATTACGAAAGGCGCCATGGAGTCGCTCCTGCCGCTTTGCCTC
>JAKLJF010000862.1 GCA_023151335.1 Thermoanaerobaculia bacterium
CCACTTCGCGCAGGGTTTTGCACACCAGTATCTGCCGGCCATCCAGAAAGTGCAGTACCGTATAATTACCGCTGGCTTCGAGGTAGGCAATGTGTTTCACTTTTTCAAAACACATGCCTTCCATTGTGGGCAACACGATTTTTCCGGCTTTACCGCTGGCATGGGTTTGCGTCCGTTCGGTTGTTGGTGGAGCAATAAAATAATCCGGTGCAATAGCAACGGAGCGGCCACCCCGTACGGGTTCGGAGGATTCCGCGGCATTGGGATACGATACGGCATTCATCATAGCAGAGCAATTTTGTAATTCGGTACAAAAGTATCGGCGCCCCGGATCACCGCCAACCCATGTTTTACTCAAAAGTCAGGTTTCATACATTGTTTTAATTTTTGGTGAAATGATATAAAACTGACATTTTTGTCGTCGCCGGCACATCTGTTCAGCCATTTAGTTTGCCGGCAAACTGCCATGGCAAAAACGCCTTCCGAAAAATTGTACCGCCTGATCCGTGCGCTGACGCCGCCGGAAAAGCGGTATTTCCGGCTGTTTGTACGCGGAAAACCCGAACGCGACAGCAAATATTTATTGTTATTCGACACCATGGCGGGGATGGAGGCTTTCGATGATGAAGCCTGTTGCAACATTGTCTATAAAAATCAGCCGGTTGAGAGCAGGAAGTATTCCGAACTGAAAGCCTATTTATACGATCTGGTGTTAAAAAGCCTGCAATCGTACGACGAGCAAAGTTCGGTTGACTACAAGTTGAACCATTTGCTGCAAAGCGTGTCGGTGTTGTTCAAACGGGGTTTTTATGACGATTGCCGGGAACTATTGAATAAAGCCGGCAAAATCGCCCGCCTTTACGAAAGCTTTACGCATTTGCTGGAAATCATTCGATGGGAGAAGCATCTGGCCTATACGCGTATGGATGTGGATTTTCTCCATAAACAATTCGAACAGCTGGAATTTGCTGAAACGCAGACCCTGGAACAATTGCGCAACAATGCCATGTATCGCAAATTGTTTTTTCAGGTGTACACAACCATTAAACGGGAGGCGCTGCACCGCGGCGAAGACCAGATGGCTCGGCTGCAAAAATTAGTACAACACGAACTCTTGAATGACCCCGACCATGCACTGTCGCACAAAGCGCGGGTGTTGTATTACCGTACGCTGAACCTGTACCACTACGCTGCCCTGGAACCGGAACAATTTTACGAATCGGGGAAAAAACTGGTCGAATTGCTGGAATCACATCCTCATTTTCTGCGGGAAAGCTTATCCGACTATATTGCAGCGCTTAGCAATTTTATCCTTTCCTGCGGCCTGCTGGAACGGTACGAAGAAGTACAGGCCACCCTTAAAAAATTGCGTCTGCTGACGCCAATCACAGAAGACGACCGGCGGAAAATCCACCGGCAATATTATACGAACAAGTTTGTGTTGTGTATCTTCACCGGAGCATTTGAAGAAGCCCGCCAGGAAATGGAGCGCTGTCAGCTGGAGGCCGCACAATTTGATCCGCACGATTATGAAACAGCCAGTTTTTACTTCCAGTACTGCTGTATCTGTTTCGGCTGCGGCGATTTCGGCGGCGCGCTCGATTACCTCAATCAATGGCTCAACCAACCCCGTACGGTAGAGCGGGAGGATCTGCAAAGTCTGGCCCGTATCCTGTCGCTGATCCTCCATTTCGAAATGGGCAATACCGTATTACTCGAATCACTGCTGCGCTCGGCAACGCGGTTTCTGCAAAAGAAAAACCGCCTCTACGATCTGGAGCGGCGGTTTTTTCATTTCATGTCAGAGTTGATGCGGGCGCCTGCCACCCGGGACCAAAAACGGGTGTTTCAAAAAATGAAGGATGACCTGAATCTCTTTTCCAGCCTGCCCGATGCCCGGGTTTTATTACAAACCCTTGACCTGGCTGCCTGGCTCGACGGGAAATTGAGCGGACAAAGTTTTGCCGAATCCGTACAAGCCAAGTGGGCAATTCGGCAACAAAATATCCGGCGCGATCCGGACTAAAATGGCTTGTTGCGTATCGGGTCGGCCATTTCGACCTCATCGCTGCGGGTATCCACCGATGTCCAGCGGGTGCGATAGGCAAACCGGCGTCCGCGCACGATGTAAATACCGCCTTTTACATGGTTCATTTGCGCTTCGTCAAGCGTGGTGACAAGGCTTTGGACTTTGAGGTCGGTGAGTGTAATTTTTTTCTTTGCCATACGATATCGGAGGTTAGTGGTGAACAAAACAATTTGAGCAGTCAAAGATACCCGAAAGATAATTACACCGCCAGTCGGTTTGTTTACCAAGTTTTTGGAAAAGTCAGGTTTTTGACAGCGGTTATCCGGTCAAATAATGGGGCAAGCGGTCAATAATTTGGTCAAAGATAACGAAAAATCAGTTCCGGCTCGTATCCAGCACGGATCATGGCGGCGGCAGTTTTCGAGCGGGCAGCGGCATCGTTGGGCGAAGGCCACTGTTGCCGCCTTTTTTCAATGAGGCGCTGCAACACGCGGAGGTACTCTTCTTCCCCGATTGTTTCCATCGCCTCCAGGATAATAGCCGGCGAAATACCGCGCTGCC
>JAKLJF010000863.1 GCA_023151335.1 Thermoanaerobaculia bacterium
TTCGCCGATGGTGACGAAGGAGGCCGCTTTTTTATCCTTTTTGGTGAGCCCATCCTGCAGCAGGTCGTCGTGCATACGCACTTTGGTGACCTCGAAGCTGCCCACTTTTTGCGTCACGCTCTGGTTGGCGATGTCGCTTTCGAAGCTGAAACCCAGTACGAGCAGCCAGTCGGCGTCGCCGCGGGAGCGACATTCCTTGACGGCTTCGTTCACGCTTTGTTTCGATACGGTGCCGAACTGCGGCCCGAGGTGGATGTAGGCCTTGCGCTCGCCCGTGGCGCTGTCGTAGTAGCCCTCGGCGTGCAATACCGCGCTGCCCGTGCGCTCCACGCGCGTGAACACGGCCCGCTCGTTTTTGGCGCCGTTCATCACGCCCGACACTTTGAGGTGCTCGAATACCCGTTCTTCGAAAGTCCCGGAAGCGCCGGGGTGCTCGCTGCCGTCTGCCGGCAACCGTCCATCGTCTACCGTGGAGGGCTCGTAGTTCTGCAAGGTCTCCACCGTGAACGGCCCGGCCACCCGCAGGCGGCTTTTGTCCACCATCGGTTTGTCGTACAGGGTTTCGGTTTCCGGCGGCTCGTCGTTGGCCAGGCTCTTGAGCGTGATGTGCGGCACTTCTTCGTACACGAAACCCTGGCGGAGGTCGGATGGCGGATTTTCGGATTGCGGATTACGCGGGGTGACCTTCTTCACGATTTTGCCGTTTTTCTCCGAGGTTTCCACCTCCACGTCGCTGTAGAGGTGGTAGTAGGGGAACACGGCCGTCATGAGCCGCGTTTTGGCGATGTTGAGCGCGATGCGGCTGGTGTCGATGGTGATCCAGCGGCGGCCCCACTGCTCGGCTACGTAGGCCGTGGTGCCGCTGCCGCAAGTGGGATCGAGCACGAGGTCGCCAGGGTCGGTGGTCATGAGGAGACAGCGCTGGAGTATTCTCTGGGCTGTTTGTACGACATATACTTTGTCGCCCGAGCCTATGACATCATCCCACAAATTCCCTATCGGAGTGGCAGGAAAATCATCTAAATACTTGATATAATTTAAACTTTGTTGGCCGGCATAAATTCGTTTCCTTTTTACAAGTCTTTCAAACCCCTCTTTGGTTGTTGTCCATGTTCTGTTTGCAGGGGGATAAAAAACACGGCCTTCAAATTCAAACGGAATTTTCTCGTGCTCTTTTGCTGGTCGATTTGAAGACAAAGTAACATATCTAAAAAACCTAGTACCTTCTTGGAAATAATCTAGACTTCCTGCTGTTACAATTTCACCGTTAGGTAATAACGCTTGATCATATCTTTCTCCTGTACTATGTCCTTCACCTGGACGCATTTCTTTGTACAACTGGTTATATTTAATAGATTCAATTTTTTTTCCATACCAAACTATGTAGTCGCTTACTGGCGCCAATAGATTAGATGTTTGCCCTCCCGTTTTTTTAAAAGTTATCAAACTCACAAAATTCCCACTCCCAAACACCTCATCCATCAAACACCGGACGAGGTGGACGTTTTCGTCGGAGATTTGCACGAAGCAGGAGCCGGATTCGGTGAGCAGGTCGCGGGCGACGAGCAGGCGGTCGCGCAGGTAGGAGAGGTAGGAGTGGATGCCGAGTTCCCAGGTATCGCGGAAGGCTTTGATTTGTTCGGGTTCGGCGGAGAGTTGGTCGTCGGCGCCGTCTTTCACGTCGCGTTCGTTGAGTTTGAGTTGCCAGTTGGAGCCGTATTTGATGCCGTAGGGCGGGTCGAAGTAGATCATCTGCACCTTGCCGGCGAAGCCTTCGCGTTCGAGCAGGCTGGTCATGGTGAGCAGCGAGTCGCCCTGGATGAGGCGGTTTTGCCAGTCGCCCTGGTGGCGGTAGTATTCGCCTACTTTTTCAAACTCGTCCATGTCGAGGCTGTTGCCGAACAGGTCGCGCACGTCGGGGGCGAAGAGGCCGAGTTGGTCGCCGCTTTTGGGGGCGTCTTTCACCTGCCGGTAGAGCTTTTGGATGAGCAGTTCCGGACTGATGTGTTCGTGCCGGTAGAGCGAGCGGATGTCCACCTCGCGGGTATCCTGGTCGTCGCCGGGGCCGTATTTGTGCATCCAGAACAGTTCGGGGTCCTGTCCGCGCGTCACCACGGGGTTCAGGGGCAGACGGGCCGCGGTTTTGCGGCTCACGGCCTCGTTGCCTTCTTCCATCCCGGCTTCTTCTTTGGAAGGGATGAGGGGGCGGGTGGAGGATTTGTGTTTGTAGGATTGCATGGTGGCGGTGGTTATTTGTACAGTTTTTTCACTTCTGATTCGAGCGTGGTTTTGACCATTTCCCAGCGAACGGCTGGATCAAAAACAACCGGATCTGCCTGCTCCTCGGCATCGTCAAAATAGGTCAGGCTCTTGATCACATGAAAAAGCGTGGAATGCTGGAACTTTTTTAGTAATCCCAATGTCCCGGGTTCAACTGTGCGAGTTTGTAACATCGGAATTTCGTTTTTGGTATTTCAAAAATGACACTGCAAAAAGCCAGCGAATATTTGTCTAAATACCTGGCGGTAAGGACTGTTTCCTTTACCGTCTCCCAACCATAATACTGCAAAATCAGGTCGAACTCTTCC
>JAKLJF010000864.1 GCA_023151335.1 Thermoanaerobaculia bacterium
AGCCCTGCCCGCCGAACGGCAGCAACCAGTGCAACGATTCCTGAAAACCCGGCTCGACAGTGCGCGGGTCGCGATCAGTTATGTCATCCGGAAAAACAGGTAACTACAACTCCAATCCGATCATAAACTGTAACAGACCTTTGTCCTTCAGCGCCACGCCCTGCTGAAAACGCGGCGTAAACCGTTCCCGAAGGTCGATCTCCATCAGGACGAGTTCCCGGGGCCGTTTATCGCGGTACACTTCTTTGGCCCTGGTAAATTTCAGGCCGGTCAGTTGGCCAATGAGTGCTACCTTCACCTGGTAAGTTTTCTGATCGCCCAGATCGGCGAAAGGGCCGCCTGCCGCGGCCGCCCGCCGCGGCGCTGCCGGCCAGCTGACCAGCTGGCTTTCCCGCAACAAATGTTCCTGGCTCATCAGAAAACCGACCCGGCACAGGATATTCGCCGGGTTGTGGTAATACACTACTTTCCAGAATAAGCGGGGGATCTGTAGTGATGCGTCTGCTTCCGGTTGCGGCAGGTACACGGGATCGTCGGGCGCCAGCACGGGGCCGGTGTGCACGCTCAGACGCGAATGTCCGCCCTTGGCGGCTTCGGCGCCGATATAGGCTTCCAACACCCGCCATTCGGCGCAGTTCAGGCGCCGCATTTGCGGGGCGGCATTGGAATAAAAGAAGGTACTGTTAGCCCTTTCTATCGCTTCGTTTTCATCGGCGCCCCATTCCATGGCGTCGGCCGGCGTCAGGTGGCCGCGCTGCAGTAACTTGTTGGATGCCTGGTACCAAGGGCGCGTCACCACGGATTCCGGCGTAATTTCCGGTTCGATTTTCCATTGGGATTGCAGGTTTTTCCGGCGAATACCCTGGTGCTGGGCGGCGTCGAGGTTGGCGCTACTGAACCAGGCCAGCCGCCGCGAGGCGGAGAGGGCGACGCTGTAGCCCGTGTGTTCCAACAGATACGGCTTTTCGGCGCCGGTATGCACCGTGTCGTGTTTCAGTTTGGCAGATAACCTGGGCGGCGTTACCAGTTCGCCCAGAAAATGTTCGTCATATCCCATTTTATAGTCGTTTTGACGGGTGAAACGACCCATACCCCGCACCGGCTGCCCGAACAGGAGACTGTCAGTTTGTTAGCATAATGGAGATCGCTTCAGTCGGGTAAAGGTAGGACAAAAATTGTACCGGGCCGGTGGGAAGGCCGAATGTCTCACAAATTACTGCATACCCTTGCTGCTTGCTGTCGAGCGTCTTTGACGCGATGACGCATATTTTGGCGGACTTTGCCTGCTGGCCGAAGTCTTCAGACTTCGGTCGCATATCCACCGGACTTTGTCCGGAAAAACCTTCAAAACGCGGACAAAGTCATGGGGTTAGATTTCGGAAATTTTTCAAATTTCCGAAATCTTCGGCTGTTGTGTCAAAGAAACAGTGATTCCATTTGTTTTCCAAAAGGTTTGAATTCCAATACCCGCCACGACCCCCGCGGATGCCGGCACACATTTACGCCCTGCTCCCATGCGTGCCGGAATACCCGATCTTCCAAACGCCGGCTCTGCCCGAAGCGAACGTGGCCCAGCCAACTGTTCAGCCCGGTTTCCAATTGGTCCGGCTTACATACATTGAAAATTGGTCATTGAACATTGGTCATTCCCAAATTTAAAATGGAGAATTATCAAATTTAAAAGTTTAAAAATTGAAATGTTTAATGTTCAATGACCAATGTTCAATGTTCATTTAATTCTGAGACAACCACTAAATCCCGTCGTTTTCATGCCAGGCTTTTAATCCAGCCGCCCGTCATGCGCCCGATTTCGTCGATCCGCTGCGCGAAGGCTTGATATTTCGTGGAATTGTACAGTCCAAGATCATACCCCAGCCGGAACAAGTACCGGATTTTTTCCAGCCGGAGATTCACGTCTTTCAATACCGGACGTTTTTCGGCCGCGGGCAGGTACACCGCCTCAATGTAACTCTCCAGCAGGTCGGTCAGGTGGTTTTGCAGCCGGTCGCCGAGCGTAAATTTGTAATTGCGCGGAAAACCGTTGAGCACGGGTATGGCCATTTTGAGCAAGTCGTAGGCTTGGGCCACGATAGATTCTTTCGGTGTTTGCATGCTATGGAAAAAATAAAAAAGGCAGGACGTTCACCCGCACAGGCTACCAGCCCTACCCGTCGCCGATGTATTTGCCCCGCCCCGAGGACTCGGGGCAGTACGGGGGAAACCTCGCACTTGCTCCGCACACTCCCGCCGCCCCTCGCGTGAGCGGACGGAACTCCAGCGGTAGGCCGACTCTCTTAGAAAACAGACTCGTCGCAAGTCCCGCGCCAACCGGAAACCGTTGTTGTTGGTCCTGTTATCCGTCCCGAGTCCTCGGGGCTGTTGCGATTGTCCTGGCGATCCCGATACATCGGGATTATCATTGTTGTTCCACGAACCCCCGCGCAAAACGAGACAGGTTTCCCCACTGCGCGTAAAGATATTGCACCTTCCCTCCCCCAAAAGCCCTTTTTGAAAAAATTTTTTCGGCTTCGCCGAACGGTAAAAAATAAAAAGGGTAAAAGGTTAAAAGTAACAAAGGGTTATTT
>JAKLJF010000865.1 GCA_023151335.1 Thermoanaerobaculia bacterium
GGATCGGCATTTTCCCAATTCCAACGCTTTTACGACACGAAACAGGACTGGCTCTTCGGCTTCTTCGGCTACGACCTGAAAAACGAAGTGGAAAAACTACACTCGCAAAACCCCGATGGCATCGGTCTGCCGGATATGTTCTTTTTTCAGCCGGAAATAGTGATAGGATTGCGGATTGCGGATTATCCCGAGGCCTCGGGACGGATTGCGGATTATTTCGGACAGCCCTTGGGGTCGGTAACAGTATCAGACATAGACCAGGATAAAGTGCCGGCGCCCTGCTTACTGGAAATATTTTCCCTCCAGCCGGAAGTTGAAAGTGTTTTACAGGAAATACTAAATATTTTACCCCATCCCGGCTCCGCCCAATCCGCCCCGGAGCTTTATTACAATCCGCAATCCGTCCCGAGGCCTCGGGATAATCCGCAATCTGCAATTCATTTAACTCCCCGCCTTCCCAAACCCGGCTACCTGGACACCGTAGATGCCATTCGCCGTCACATTATCGAAGGCGATTTATACGAAATGAACCTGTGCCAGGAATTTTACGCCGAAAATGCGGTGATCGACCCTTTGCAAACTTTCCGGCGGCTGAATGGCTTGGCGCGGGCGCCTTTTTCTGCGTATTTGCGCTGCAACGACCGGTATTTGCTGTGCGCCAGCCCGGAGCGGTTTTTGTGTAAAGAGGGCGCACAATTGGTTTCCCAACCCATAAAAGGCACGCGCCGCCGGCACCCTGATGCGGAGGCGGATGCCCGTATCCGGGAAGAACTGCGCGGCAGCGAAAAGGACCGCGCCGAAAACGTCATGATCGTGGACCTGGTGCGCAACGACCTCGCCCGGAATTGTCTGCCTGGTACGGTGAAAGTGGAAGAGTTATTTGGTATCTATTCTTTTCCTACCGTTCACCAAATGATCTCGACGGTTTGTGGCACACTGCGTCCCGAAGTACACCCAGTCGAGGCCCTGCGCGACGCCTTTCCTATGGGCAGCATGACCGGGGCGCCGAAAGTGATGGCCATGGAACTGATCGAACGGTACGAACGAACCCGGCGCGGACTCTTTTCAGGCGCCGTGGGTTATTTTTCCCCGGATGGTAATTTTGACTTTAACGTGGTGATCCGCAGTATTTTGTACAATGCGGCCAATCACTATCTCTCCTGCCAGGTGGGCGGCGCCATCGTGTTTGATTCAGTGCCGGAACAGGAATACGGAGAGTGCCTGGTAAAAATGGAGGCGATGAAGAAGGCGTTAATGATGAGCGATGAGTGATGAGTACACTACCTCGTCACTCATCGCTCATCGCTCATCACTCATCATTTCACCAAATCTGCCAGTTCCAGCCAGCGCATTTCCTTCTCGTCCAGGTCGTTTTGCAACTGTCCCAGTTCTATGGACAGTTTTTCCGCTTCGCTGGCGCCGAGATCGGCGGCATTGAACCGGCCCAGGATTTCGGCCTTGCGACTTTCCAGGCGGGCGATGTCTTTTTCCAGGCGTTTCATTTCATTCCGTTCGGTATTGGAAAGGGCGGCGGCAGGTGTTGGTATCGCGGCTTTTAGCGGCCCGGCGGGGAAGCCCACCGCTTTTTCAGTGCGTTTCATAGCCCGGTATTCGGCGTAAGTACCGTTGTAATCCTTGATGGCGCCGTTGCCTTCGAACACGAACAGGTGGTCTACCAGGCGATCCATAAAATACCGGTCGTGGGTGACGATGACCACGCAGCCGGGGAAATCTTCCAGGAAGTCTTCCAGCACCTGCAGGGTCAGCACGTCGAGGTCGTTGGTGGGCTCGTCGAGGATGAGGAAGTTGGGGTTGCGCATCAGCACGGTAAGCAGGTACAGGCGCCGGCGTTCGCCGCCGGAGAGCTGGCTCACGTACACCTGTTGTTGCGGGCGGCTGAATAGGAAACGTTCGAGCAATTGGGCGGCCGTCAGTTCCTTTCCTTTCTCGAGCGGGATCACGTCGGCGATGTCGCGTACGGCGTCGATCACGCGTTTGTCTTCAGACAGTTGAATGCCTTCCTGCCGGTAAAAGCCGAAAGTGATGGTGTCGCCTACCACTACTTTACCCGTGTCGGGCGACAGACTTTGGGTGATGATCTCCAGAAAAGTGGATTTGCCTGCGCCGTTGGGGCCTACGATCCCCACGCGCTCCCTGCGTTTGAATTTGTAAGAAAAATTATCGATGAGCGTGCGGTTGCCGAACCGTTTGCTGATGTTGTGCAGTTCCACCACTTTGCTGCCCATCCAGTTTTCCTTGATCTGAATGGTCATTTCCTCTTTTTTGACTTTGAGCGCGTCGTTGGTTTCCTTGCGGTCGAAGTAGGCGTCGATGCGGGCCTTGGCTTTTGTGGTACGGGCCTGCGGACTACGGCGCACCCAGTCGAGTTCGCGTTTGAGCAATTTGCTCTGGCGCTCGTAGGTGGTGCCGGCCACTTCTTCGCGCAGGGCTTTTTTCTCCAGGTAATCGGCATAGTTGCCTTTATAGCGATAGAGCTGGCCGCCGTCGAGTTCGATGATGTTGTCGCATACGTTTTCGAGGAAATAGCGGTCGTGTGTCACCATGAACAGCGTGATGCCC
>JAKLJF010000866.1 GCA_023151335.1 Thermoanaerobaculia bacterium
GGCAACGTCTGGTTTGTAAAGTGCAGGCGCAGTTTCGTTCAGGTTGTGTTGACGTAATGGGGCCAGGTCATCCAAAATCCAAAAGGCCCTGCCCATGGTGGCCACAATCAGGTCGCCATGTTTGATCATTAAATCGGTAATGGGTGTAACGGGTAAATTCAGTTGCAGGCGCTGCCAGGTCAGGCCGCCATTCCACGAAGCGTATAAACCGGTTTCTGTTCCGGCAAAGAGCAGGTCTTTGCGTTTGTCGTCTTCGCGTACCACACGGGTGTAGGCACCGTAGGGAATTCCCTTGCTGATGTTCGTCCACGTTTTGCCACCGTCTGTTGTTTTATAAATAGCCGGTGTGAAGTCGTTGAATTTATAGCGGGTTGTAGCAATGTAAACGGTTGATGGGTTGTGTGGTGAAATTTCTATGGCATTAATTAAACACTCGGGCAAACCTTTTGGCGTTACATTGGTCCAGGTTTTTCCATTATCGCGGGTAACGTAAACCAAGCCGTCATCGCTGCCGGTCCAGATAACGCCTTTTTCTGTTGGCGACTCAATTACATAACTAAGCGTCCCATAGTTTTCGGCACCCACGGCTTCGTTGGTGTAAGGGCCGCCCATTTTGCCCTGCTTTTCTTTTTCGTTGCGGGTTAAATCAGGCGATGCCTCTTCCCAGGTTTTGCCCATATCGCGGGTGCGCAGCAAATATTGTGATCCGTGGTAAAACGTGTTGGGTTCGTGCTTCGACCAAATGATGGGGGCGTTCCAGTTAAAGCGGTATTTCATGTCTTTGGCATCACGGCCCAGGTATTGAATAGGTGCAGCCATAATATTGGTGCCTGCATTGGAGCGCGAATCCAATACCTCGATGGTTCCCAGGTAACTACCACCAAGTACATAACGCGGATCATCGGGGTTAAAGGCCAGAAAGGCGCTTTCTCCACCTGCGGAGTATGTCCAGTTTTCTTGCGTAATACCATATCGACCCAGCGCCATGTTTTCAATGCGCACTGTGGTGTTATCCTGCTGGCCGCTGTAAATACGATAGGGAAACATATTATCGACATTAATGCGATAGAACTGGCCTGTGGGCATGTTGTATTGCGATGACCATGATTTTCCATAATTAAAACTAATACCTACTCCACCATCATCGGCAATAGCGATATTCTTTGAGTTAGTCGGATTAATCCACATGTCGTGATAATCGCCATGCGGGCCGGGGATGTTTTCCCATGTTTTTCCGCCATCGATTGATCGCAGGGCGGGTGCACTGAGTACATACACCACATTGTCGTTTTGCGGATCAGGAAACACTTCAATGTAATACCACGCCCGTTGTACCAGGCGGTTGTCTCCGCTTACTTTTGACCAGTTTTTACCGCCATTCTCGGATACGAACAACCCGCCCAGCCCTTTGTCGGAATCGCTTTCAATAAGCGCATATACTTTGTCGGAATTCGAGCGGCAAACTGCTATGGCCATCTTACCCATCTCCTTTGGCAGACCGGTATGAATTTTTTGCCAGGTCTCTCCTCCATCGGTTGATTTATACAGGCCGCTGCCCGGACCGCCACTGATTACTTTCCAGGGTAAACGCTGGTGATGCCACATGGCAGCATACAGCACGCGGGGGTTGTTGTAATCCATTGAAAGTTCGGAGCAGCCGGTTAAGTCGTTAACAAACAACACCCGCTTCCAGGTAGTGCCCCCATCGGTTGATTTGTAGATACCGCGCTCCTGGGTAGGGCCGTTAATTGCGCCCTGTGCGGCAACATATACAATGTCGGGGTTTTTTGGGTGGATGGCGATGCGGGAAATCTGTTGCGTTTTTTCCAGCCCTATGTGTGTCCAGGTCTTGCCGCCATCGTACGATTTGTAAACGCCATCGCCATAGGATGTCATCACACCGCGGGGCGCATGCTCACCCATACCCACATACACGATATTCGGATCACTTTCGGAAACAGCCACTGCGCCAACCGAGCCGGTTTTGAAATAGCCATCGGAAATATTGGTCCATTTTATCCCGGCATCGTCTGTTTTCCACAGCCCGCCACCGGTGGTACCCATGTAATAAGTAAGCGGGTCATTGATTACCCCGCTGGTACAAACCGAACGTCCCCCGCGAAAGGGCCCGATGTTTCGGAATTTAACTTGCTTGAAAACGGTGTCTGGAATTTGCGGAAAGGATACAATTCCTGCTAAAACAAGCAGGAGGATACTACAAAACTTTTTCATGGTGGTGTGAGGTATAATACGTACTTAACAGGTTGGAAAGATATGGAAATTATAGACTTACTCTTTTAATAATGCCATGCGCATCAAACTCGGTGGCATGTTACCGATTTTCAACAGGCTTTCGTGAAAATCGGCCAGTTTGAACGCATCACCTTTCATTTTTTGGTATGCATCGCGCATCTCCAATATATCCATCATGCCCATAAAGTACCCGATAAAGTAGCCTGGCCGTGCACAACAGGCATCCACTTCCAGTTGGGCGGCCCATTCCAGAAAGCCCACTTCATCGCGCATGAGTTTTATGGCATCTTCGTATGAAAGGCGACCGGTGTGTATGCCGACATCAT
>JAKLJF010000867.1 GCA_023151335.1 Thermoanaerobaculia bacterium
AAAGTAACGCCAATGATGGTGATCAAACCCAGAATAAACGCTTCCAGTTTCCGGATGCCCAGTTGCATCAGGAACAGGAGCAAAAAAGCGTCGAGCACGCTTATCGCGACTCCCCAGGCCAGGGGAAGGCCGAAAAGCAGTTGCAGACCGATAGCCATGCCCAGCACCTCGGCCAGGTCGGTGGCCGCGATGGCAATTTCGGCCAGGATGTAGTTGAAGATATTGGCCGCCGGGTGGTAGAGTTCGCGGGAAGCCTGCGCCAGGTCGCGGCGCGCCACCACACCCAGGCGGGCGCTCAGGCTTTGCAGCAGCAAGGCGATCAGGTTCGACATCAGCAGCACCCACAAGAGCGCGTATCCGAAACGGCTGCCCCCGGCCAGGTCGGTGGCCCAGTTGCCGGGGTCCATATACCCGACACTTACCAGATAGGCCGGGCCAAGAAAAGCGAACAAACGGCGCCAGAAACCGCCTTTCACGTCGGTTTCCACGGTGCTGTTCACTTCGGACAGGGAGAGGTCGAATTGTTTTTTCATATCTTCACAAAAAGGTTGTGTCCCACTTTTTCGCTGAGCGTTATTTCGCGTCCGTCCTGGGTGCGGATGCGGAGCGACTGGTCGTAAGGGATGCGTTCAATTAATTCCAGTTGGGCGCCGAGGGTGAGGCCCAGTTGGTCGAGGTATTGCAAAAAGGCGGCGCTGTGGTCGTCCACACCGGTCACCACGCCCCGGTCGCCGGGTTTCAGGGTAGCAAGTAGTGATTGGGGCCGGAAAGCCCAGCGCCCCTGCGCGTCGGGGATAGGGTCGCCGTGGGGGTCGAATTTGGGGTGGCCGAGAAAGTTGTCGAGGCGGTCCACCAGGTCGTCGCCCTGCACATGTTCGAGTTGTTCGGCCAGGTCGTGTACTTCATCCCAGGCGAAACCGAGTTTTTCCACCAGGAAAACCTCCCAAAGCCGGTGTTTGCGGATCAGGGCCGTGGCCAGGCGGTTGCCTTCGCCGCTTAGTTCCACGCCTCGGTATTTTTCGTAGGCAATGAGGTTTTTTTCCGCCAGGCGTTTGAGCATGTCGGTGACCGAGGCGGCAGTGGTTTGCAGTTCAGCGGCAATGGCGTTGGTGCTGGCTGCTTTGGCCTCTTTTTCCGAGATTTTAAAAATGGCCTTGAGGTAATTTTCTTCTGCGTGCGAGATCATGGAATGAAATATTTCAGTGTTTGGCGACGATTTGCAACAAAAGGTTGCAGCAGACAAAAAATATTTTTCGGCAAATATACTAATAATTTTTAGACTTGCCTAAAAATATTTAAAAAAATAAAAAAACCGGACCGCGAGAGGGTGCGATCCGGTTCGTCAGTTGACTATAAAACAACTGCCGAATTGAAGTCGACTGAGTGAGATTTTCTAGAGCAATGCCTCGATAATATTCTCCTCCGACACGCCTTCTGCTTCGGCTTTGAAGTTTCGAACGATGCGGTGGCGCAACACCAGATTGGCAATGGCCTGCACGTCTTCCATGTCGGGCGAGTATTTCCCGCGAATGGCGGCATGGCATTTTGCGCCCAGCGCCAGGTATTGGCTGGCGCGCGGGCCGGCCCCCCAGGCGAGGTAATTGTTGGCTTCCTTGGCTGCCCGGGGAGTGTTGGGCCGGGTTTTGCTGGCCAGGGCCACGCAATACTCCAGCACATTGTCGGCTACGGGTATTTTACGGATCAATTGCTGGTATTCCTGAATTTCGGCGCCGGTCAGCACGTGTTTCAGCTCCACATGGCGTGAAGAGGTGGTATTTTTCACAACCTCTACTTCTTCTTCGTAAGCCGGGTAGTTCAGTGGAATGTTGAACATAAAACGGTCGAGCTGGGCTTCCGGCAGGGGGTAGGTACCTTCCTGCTCGATGGGGTTTTGTGTGGCCAGGACGAAAAACGGCATCGGCAGGGCATGCCGCGAGCCGCCGACCGTCACCGAACGTTCCTGCATGGCTTCGAGCAGGGCGGCCTGCGTTTTGGGCGGCGTCCGGTTGATCTCGTCGGCCAGTACGATGTTGGCAAACACCGGGCCGCGCACGAAGCGGAAGTGCCGGTCTTCGTCGAGGATCTCCGAACCGGTGATGTCCGAGGGCATCAGGTCGGGGGTGAACTGTATCCGTTTGAACTCCAGGTCGAGCACTTCGGCGATAGTGCTGACCAACAGGGTTTTGGCCAGGCCCGGCACCCCTACCAGCAGGGAGTGACCGTTGGAAAACAGGGAGATAATGACGGCTTTTACCACGTCTTCCTGCCCCACGATGATCTTGCCGATCTCCTGAGAAAGGTCTTTATAGGCTTGCGCTAACGCGTCAACGGCCTCTACATCTGACTTGAACTGCGACATAAACTTTACTTTGGCGGTGCTTGTGCTATTAGTCCGGGTGAAAAATAAAAGTGCAAAACTGCGAAAAAACGCCGGAACCCCGACATTGTTTCGTCAAAGAAGCGCCAAAGGTAGTAAATGACCGTTTTTTATTTTGAAGGTTTAACGGGTTTAACGGGTTGAGCGGGTTTAACGGGTTTAACGGGTTGAGCGGGTTTAACGGGTTCTTTAACCCTTGG
>JAKLJF010000868.1 GCA_023151335.1 Thermoanaerobaculia bacterium
GATGCTCTTGGGGTCTATTTTGACGAGTTCGGCCAGCGGATCCATCAGCCGGCGGCCGATGCTGACCGCCCCGCGCACGGTGACATCCTCCTTCGGAAATTCCTCGCGGGCCACCTCCGACGCAGAGTAAACAGATGCCCCGGCTTCATTGACCTGGAATACCTCAACCGGACGCTGGAATTTTATTTTCCGCAGGAAATCCATGGTTTCCCGTCCGGCGGTGCCGTTGCCCACGGAAATGGCATCTATCTGGAATTTTTCCACCAGTTCTTCGATCATCGCCTGGCTTTCAAATATCTGCCGCTGCGGTTCGTGCGGGTAAATGGCCGTGTATTTCAGTAAATTACCGCTGGCGTCGAGCACTACAACTTTACAGCCTGTGCGGAAACCGGGGTCGATGCCCAGCACCCGTTTTTCGCCCAGCGGGGCGGAAAGCAATAGTTGGCGCAGGTTTTCGGTAAACACGCGGATAGCTTCCAGATCGGCTTTTTCCTTGCTGCTGTTCCGGAATTCCGTTTCGATGGAAGGTTGTAACAAGCGTTTGTAACCGTCTTTCATGGCCAGGCGCACCTGTTCGGCCGCTTCACCATAGCCGGTCACGTACATCCGGTCGAGATCGGCAACGGCCGTTTCTTCGTCGGGTGCAATGCTCACACGCAGGATGCCCTCTTCCTCCCCGCGGCGCATGGCCAGCAGGCGGTGCGAGGGGCAGGCGGCCAGTTTTTCACTCCATTCAAAATAGTCGCGGTATTTGGCGCCCTCTTCTTCCTTGCCTTTCGCTACTTTGGAGGCTATCACGGCGCCTTTTTCGAAATGGCGCCGCACACGGTCGCGGGCTTTTTTATCCTCGTTGATCCACTCGGCGATGATGTCGCGGGCGCCTTGCAGGGCATCTTCCACGGTGGGCACTTCTTCCGTGACGTATTGTGCTGCCAAAGTTTTCACTTCCCGGTCTTTTTGGGCAAAAATGCGTTTGGCCAGCGGTTCCAGCCCCCGTTCGATGGCGACGGTAGCGCGGGTTTTGCGTTTGGGCCGGTAGGGCAGGTACAGGTCTTCGAGTTCGGTCATTGTTGCGGCGGCCAGTATGGCGGCGCGCAGTTCAGGGGTCAGCTTGCCCTGTTCCTCCATGCTGGCCAGGATGGTTTCCCGGCGTTTGTCCAGTTCCTGAAATTTTTTCCACAGATCCTGAATATCGGCAATTTGCACCTCGTCGAGGGAGCCGGTAGCTTCCTTGCGGTAGCGGGCAATAAACGGAATGGTAGCGCCGCCTTCCAGCAATTCGAGCACGGCCTCGACGCGGCGGGGCTGGAGGTGGAGGTTTTGGGCAATTTGCGAAGTGTAAGACACGGTGGGGAGTTATGAATTATACGTTATAAGTTATGGTCTCCGGGGAAGGGCAAAAATGCTGATTTATCGTTTTTGCCGAAGGAGAAAATTTAGTGTAAAGCATAGCAAAAATGGAAGGACAATCACTCGCACCTTCGCCGCGCCGCGCCCACCATTTTACGGGCAAACTCGATTTCCGGCCGGATCAGTTTGTTTTCAGGCAATTCCTGACTTTGCAACAGGCTTTTTTCCACTTCCTCGAAACGGCCTTCGCTGATAGCCAGTTCGTAACGGAATTGATTGGCCTCGCGAAATCGGGTAAATGTGGTGGTATGATCGTCTTTTGGGCGAAGCAACAGGTATAAAATACACAGGATCAGTGCGCTGAAGAACCCGCCGAAGCCGGAAAGCGCCATAGCTTTCAGCCCGAATCCTCCTTTTTGAACCCGCAGGCGCTCGTAATCGAGCTGTAACTGGTGGCGTTCCTCATGCAGGCGTTTGCCCAGCTGCCGTTCGGCAAACAGGTCGTCGGCGTATTGTTGCCGCAACTTTTCAATTTCCTCCGCGTACTTTTGCGCTTTGTTTCGGGCTTCCTGCAATTCTTCCCTGAGGACAGCGACTTGCGCTTCGTGGTTTGAATTTGTTTCCATTTGGCAAAAATAACGATGAAAACGGACATTCTTGCAATCGGCATTCATCCGGACGACGTGGAACTGAGCGCCGCCGGTACTTTATTGCGCCATGCTGCCCACGGACGCGCATTTGGCCTGCTCGATCTCAGCCGGGGCGAGCTGGGCACCCGCGGCACACCGGAGCTCCGCACCGAAGAAGCCCGGGAAGCCGCCCGGATACTCGGCGCAGCCTTTCGCGAACAATTGGATATTCCGGATGGCATGTTTACCTGGACGCCTGAAAACCTCACAAAGGTCATCCGGGCCATCCGGAAATACCAACCCGAAATTGTATTGTGCAACGCCGTGGATGACCGTCATCCCGATCACGCCCGTTCAGCCAGGCTGGTGGCCGACGCCTGTTTTTATGCCGGCCTGCCCAAAATTGAAACATTCGGGGACGATGGCCAAAAGCAGGCTGCCCACCGGCCCAAAGCCGTGTACCATTATATTCAGGACAAACAACTCACACCCGATTTTATCGTCGATATCACCCCCTGGTTCGGGCAAAAAATGCAGGCGATCCTGGCTTTCCGCTCCCAGTTCTACGATGAAGCCAATCTGGACGGGCCGAAAACG
>JAKLJF010000869.1:0-1452 GCA_023151335.1 Thermoanaerobaculia bacterium
CTTCCGTCGCTTCGTCCGCTATTTCATCGGCGCCCGTTTGATGGGTCACGTCTTCGATGATCGTGTCGCTGGTCGATTCCAAAACTTCCTCTTCTCCCGCTACTTCTTCCGCTTCGGCGGCTTCTGCAACGGCAGGCGCCGCGACTGCCGCGGTTGCGCCGGCCACGGCGGCTTTTTTAGCGCCGCCGCCACGACGCGTTTTTTTCGCCGTTTTTACTTTGCCCGCGTTCGGGTTGTACACTTCGTTGAAGTCTACCAGTTCGATCAGGGCCGTTTCGGCGCCGTCGCCCCGGCGGAAACCGAGTTTGATGACGCGCACGTAGCCGCCCGGGCGGTCGCCGACTTTCTGGGCTACCTCGCCAAACAATTCCTTGATGGCTTCTTTGTTTTGCAAATAGCTGAACACCACGCGGCGGGAGTGGGTGGTATTGTCTTTGGCTTTGGTGATGAGCGGCTCCACGTAGCGGCGCAGCGCTTTGGCTTTTGCCAGGGTGGTGGTGATCCGTTTGTGTTCGATCAGCGCGATGGCCAGGTTGGCCAGCAGGGCGCGGCGGTGGGAGGCTGTGCGGCCCAGGTTGTTAATTTTGTCTCCGTGACGCATAATGGTACCTAAATACTGGTGGCAGCACCGGGGCTGGTTTTAAGTTATGAGTTATGGGTTATGAGTTATTTTAGAACCCGCAACCCGACGCTCAGTTACTCTCAACGCTCAACGGTTACTACACTTGTTAGAAAATTGAATGAACAGGAAGAGTGATGAGTGATGAGTTATTTATCTCGGTATAACTCATAACTCATCACTCATCACTAAAAACTTACTCTTCTTCGAGTTTATACTTCGTCAGATCCATGCCGAAGGTCAGGCCTTTGTCCTGCAGGAGTTCTTCGATCTCGACGAGCGATTTTTTACCGAAGTTCCGGAATTTGAGCAGTTCGTGGGTATCGTAGCGGACCAGTTCGGCCAGGGTATTGATCTTGGCGGCTTTGAGGCAGTTGTAGGCGCGCACGCTGAGGTCGAGGTCTTCGAGCGAGGTTTTCAGCAGTTTGCGCATGTGGAGGATGTGTTCGTCCACCACGTTTTCCTCACGGCTGGCCGGCGTATCGAAAGTGATGTTGTCGTCGGTGATCAGCATCAGGTGCTGGATCAGGATGCGGCTGGCTTCGCGGATAGCGTCTTCCGGGTGGATGGTGCCGTCCGTTTTTACTTCGATGGTCAGTTTTTCGTAGTCCGTGCGCTGGCCTACGCGGGTATTTTCCACTTTGTAGGCGACGTTTTTGATGGGGGTGTAAATGGCATCTATGGGGATCACGCCGATGATGGCATCTTTGGGCGCGCCGTCGTCGGCGGGCTGATAGCCGCGGCCTTTGGAGATAGTGAGTTCCATTTCCAGGGTCACGAAGGGTTCCATGCGGCAGATGAGCAGATCGGGGTTCATCACTTTAAATACGTTG
>JAKLJF010000869.1:1461-2575 GCA_023151335.1 Thermoanaerobaculia bacterium
GTGAGTTCCATTTCCAGGGTCACGAAGGGTTCCATGCGGCAGATGAGCAGATCGGGGTTCATCACTTTAAATACGTTGGTGAACTCCTCGATGTCGCCGGCGCGGAATTCTTCGCGTCCGCTGAACGTGAGGTAAATTTTTTCCGGTTGGCCTTTCTCGTCCTGGATCAGCGGTTTGAGGCGCACCTGTTTCATGTTCAGCACGATATCCACTACATCTTCCACGACGCCGCGGATGGTGGCGAATTCATGATCCACGCCGCCGATGCGCACGGCGCTGATGGCATAACCTTCCAGGGAGGAAAGCAATACGCGGCGCAACGAGTTGCCGACGGTTTGGCCGAAGCCGGGTTCGAGCGGTTTGAATTCAAAGGTGCCTTCGAAATCGGTGGCTTTTTGCAGCAGGATTTTGTCGGGCTTCTGGAAATTGAGAATACTCATATTTGAAGTGCTGGATGCTGTAAATGAGACATTTTGATCTTCGGAGGCGGGGCCGGCATAAACGCGAAAATGGTTGGCATCCGAAACCGAAGGCCAACCGTTTTCCAATTATGCGGATTATTTAGAGTACAATTCAACGATCAACTGTTCGTTGATCTTTTCCGGTATCTGATCGCGCTGTGGATAGGTGAGGAAGGTACCCTGCATTTGATCCGGGTTCCATTCCAGCCAGCCGAACTTTCGCACGTCGCTGGTTTTGGCGCCTACGTGTGTAGTCACCATTTCCATTCCTTTGGATTTGCTGCGAACAGCCACCACGTCGCCCGGTTTGAGCGAATAGGAGGGGATGTTCACCACGTGTCCGTTGACCGTAATGTGGCGGTGTCCGACCAATTGGCGGGCGCCTTTGCGGGTCGGGGAAATACCGAGGCGATAAACGGTGTTGTCCAGACGCGCTTCGAGCAGTTGCAACAGCACCTCGCCCGTTACGCCGTGCCGGCGTGTGGCATTGACGAAGGTGCGGCGGAACTGGCGCTCCAGAACGCCATAGGTGTACTTCGCTTTTTGTTTTTCCGACAGCTGGTGGGCATAGTCCGAACTCGTCTTTTTCTTACGGGTCAGGCCATGTTGTCCGGGCGGATATTTGCGGCGTTCGAAGTATTTGTCATACCCGT
>JAKLJF010000086.1:0-2677 GCA_023151335.1 Thermoanaerobaculia bacterium
GTTCGATTTGTTACGGGATGCAAAGGTAGGGCTGCAAAACGGGAAGCTTGCTATATCCCGGAGTTTTTAATTTTGGGTCGTGTTTTCAGGCATCATTGTCGCTGAACACTCCCCCACCCCAGTTTGTTTTATGACCATGCAACTTGTTCGTTTCCAGGATTTGGGTCGCCTCGCTTACCGGGAGGCGTGGGATTATCAAACGGCTTTGCACCGGGCATTGATAGACAACAAATTGGCCAACAGAAACTTAGAACCGAGATCTTATCCGCAGCAACACTATCTTTTATTTGTGGAACACCCCCCGGTATACACGCTGGGCAAAAGCGGCTCTTTGGACAATCTCCTGTTGCCGGAACACGAACTCATAAAAAGAGGCATCGAATATTTCCCGATCAACCGCGGCGGCGATATTACTTATCACGGCCCCGGCCAAATTGTTGGCTACCCCATCCTCGACCTGGAATGTTTTTTCACCGATGTGCACCGGTATGTACGCAGCATCGAAGAGGTCATTATCCGTACCCTGGCCGATTACGGACTGCAGGGCTGCCGTTTGAAAGATTATACCGGCGTATGGCTGGCGCCCCGTGTTCGCCGTCCCGATGTATGGGAGGACGGGGATGACGGCGCCGTGTTTTGGGAAAAATACCGGAAAATCTGCGCAATCGGGGTACACCTGAGCCGCTGGGTTAGCCTGCACGGATTTGCTTTTAATATAAACACGGAACTGGAATATTTTAACTATATTGTGCCCTGTGGCATTGCCGACCCGGACAAAACCGTCACCTCTCTCGACAGGGAATTGGGAATGCCGGTTGACATGGAAATGGTGCGGCAGCGGCTGAAAAAACACTTTTGTGACGTTTTTGAATGCGAACTGGCGCCCGGTTAAATTTTAAACGCGATGAAAAAAGACATACCGATTCTGAAAGTGGAAGACATGGTCGTGGCCGTGGTACCGCGTATGGCACACGAAGAAGACCATGAGGAATTTTGGGATTCTTACCTGATCAACCTGAAAGAAGAACCTATTTACGCCGTGCTGGTCAATTCGCGGGGGTACGGCGTACTCGACGGCGAGCAGCGGCGCACGACTACCCTGCGCTATTTTTGGGACAGGATCGAACCCAGGAGCGCGGTTAAGATCGAACCGGTGCAAAAATCAGTGCTCAGGCTGGCGAATGAATACTGGATTAGTTTTTCTTTTCACGACTATTTGTACGATAAAAAATACGTATTCGTCCCCGGCAGCCTGGAAGAAATTCATTTTACCGACATACCGCTTCTTGCCCGAAAAGGCGTGATGATACGGTAATCCAAGAGGGTTTAACGGGTTTAACTGGTTGAGCGGGTTTAACGGGTTCGGATACCCTCGGAATCCCTAACAGAAGAGGTCTAAGGGCCTCCGAACCCGTTAAACCCGCTCAACCCGTTAAACCCGTTAAACCCGCTCAACCCGTTAAACCCGTTAAACCCGTTAAACCCGCTCAACCCGTTAAACCCGTTAAACCCGCTCAACCTTCATAAACAAACAAACCATGGATCGAAAAAAAACGGACGTTTTACAGCCGGTCGCCCAACTCAACGAAGTACTGGCGCATCTGAAAGAAACGTTCATCGGCAAAGATGACATCATCGACCTGCTGGGCATCTGCCTGGTGGGCCGCGAAAACCTGTTCCTGCTCGGCCCGCCCGGTACGGCCAAAAGCGCCATGGTGCGCGAGTTGTCGAAACTGTTGCACGGCAAAACTTTTGAGTATCTGCTCACGCGTTTTACCGAACCCAATGAAATATTCGGTCCTTTTGACATCCGCCGGCTGCGGGAAGGCGAACTGGTGACCAACACGGAAGGCATGTTGCCCGAAGCGAACCTGGTGTTCCTCGACGAATTGCTGAATGCCAACAGCGCTATCCTGAACAGCCTGCTCATGGCCCTGAACGAACGTATCTTCCGCCGCGGACGCGAAACCCGCGCCCTGCCCGCCCTGATGATCGTCGGCGCCAGTAATCACCTGTCCGAAGACGAGGCCCTGCAGGCCCTGTTCGACCGTTTCCTCATCCGGGTACGCTGCGACAACGTCGATCCCGAATTGCTCAACGCCGTACTCGATGCCGGCTGGAAACTGGAGAAAAAAGAAGCGGCTACCCAACCGGGTATCGGCTGCGACGACATCGCCCGCCTGCAGGCCATGATCGGCGCCATCGACCTGCAAGGTATCCGGACACCTTATCTCGATCTCATCCGCCAGCTGCGCAACGCCGGCGTGGCCGTGTCGGACCGCAGGGCCGTGAAATTGCAACGCCTGATCGCCGCCAGCGCCCTGCTTTGCCGGCGTACGGCAGCCATTCCTTCCGATATGTGGGTAATGCGTTACATATGGGACACCGAAGAACAACGCGAAGTGATCGCCGGTATCGTCAACGGTATCGTAGCGACCGATACCAGCGCAACGGAACTGCAACACCCGCAGGCTTCCGTCAGCGCCCTGCCGAACGCCGACGATATTTACCGGGAAGTGACGGCACTGGGCGAAAAATGGGATCAGGCCGACCTGCCGATGTCCGAACGGGCCGTCATTAAAGACCGCCTGCGCTACCTCAACGGCCGCTGCGCCTGGATCGGCAACGCCGCGCAACGACAGTATGTGCAGCAGCCGATCGATGCCTTGTGGGAAAA
>JAKLJF010000086.1:2687-10380 GCA_023151335.1 Thermoanaerobaculia bacterium
AGGTTTATAGGGTTTATGAAGGTTTATAGGGTTTAGGAGGGTTTATAACAACCATGGCTGAAAATGAAAGAATACGTTGTCATATTGGCGGAAAAAGATATGGATGCGCTCGGCCGCGTGCGCTGCTGGCCACAGGCGCTGGCTGCCCGTTGTGAGGGAGAAGTCTGGTTGCGCGGTATATTTGCGCAGGAACGGCTGGCGAAGGAGATCCGGCAGTTGCCGGCCCGGCAAACGTACCTGCTGGGAACAGGTGAGCTGCTTTTTCCCGAAGGGGGCCTGACGCCGGTAAGGACGCTGCCGCAACTGCACTGGCTGCCGCTGACGGTATTTTTACCGGTGGATTTGCCCGTGTCGGCGCTGCCCGGCGAGGTGTCGGACCGGGTTTCTTTAAAGGTGTTGCCTTCCGGCCGGGCTGAAAAAGGCGCAGCCATGCTGACCGGATGGCCGCTGTGGGCTGCATGGGTGGAAACGGCGCCGCGCGCCCGGCTGGACCGGCTGCTTTTCGCGGCCTCGGCCTCGGGCCAGGCCCTTGTCCTCGGCAATATTTTGCCGGCGATACCGGGGCGGGAATACTGGATGCGGGAAAGTATTTTATTGCCTGCCGGTTTTGATTTTGAATTTCCTGCAACATGGGAATTGATCCATAAAAAATTTAACCCCGACAACGATGCCATCCTGTTGTTCGATGAAAGCGGCCGGATGGATAAGATCAGCCGGAACCATTTCGTTCGGGCCACAAGAAGCGCCGTGAGGCTTACTCAAATTTGATATCGAACAATGCAAAAACGAAACGATCAATGCACACCGGCAAATGTTCAGTTTAGCGGAAGCCGGAAACACGGTTACGAAACTTTTAAAAGTTTCGTAACCGTTACGCCCCTCAGGTTTGAATGGTTGTCGGGAAGCGGTGCCAAAACCATTTTTCCTTTTTTATTATGGATACTGGCAGCATTCAACGCCTGTCAAACGGATAAAAACAAAACCGTCTCCGGGGAGCAGGACGAGATGGCCGCACCGCCGGATGCCCTGTTCCAAAAAGTACCTGCCTCGGAAAGCAATATTCACTTTATGGCGGAAGTAAAGGAGGATTTTGTAAACAACATCGTCAAAAATCCCCACTTCTACAACGGCGGCGGTGTGGGCGTGATCGATGTGAACAACGACGGCCTGCAGGACCTGTTCTTTTCCTCCACCACGGGTTCCTGCAATTTGTATTTGAACCAGGGTAATTTTAAATTTAAAAATATTACTGCCCTCGCGGGGGTGGCCTCACCCAAAGGTTTTAAAACCGGCGTGGCCATCGCCGACGTGAACGGCGACGGCTGGCAGGACATTTACGTGTGCCGGACGGGTACTCAACCCGGCGACGACCAACGCAACCTGCTCTATATCAATAACTGGAACAATACCTTCTCGGAAAGCGCCGCCGATTATGGCGTCGACGACGCATCGGGCACCAACTGCGCCAATTTTTTCGACTACGACCTCGACGGCGACCTCGACCTGTACGTGGTCAACAATCCGCCCGATGTCAAACTCGTCGATCATATGGACCTCGAACGGCGCCCCGATGGCAGCCTCGTCCGCCGCAACGAACCGCGCGGCGAATTCGACTCCGACCGCCTCTACCGGAACGACGGCCCCCCCCTTCAGGGAGGCGGGGGAGGATTTACCGACGTCAGCAAACAAGCCGGCATCCACGACCGGGCCTTCGGGCTGAGCAGCATTGTCATGGACTGGAACGGCGACCACTGGCCCGACATTTTCGTAGCCAACGATTTCATCCAACCCGACTTCCTCTACATCAACAACCGCAACGGCACTTTTACCGATGAAGCTGCCAAAAGTTTCCGCCACCTGTCGAACCACACTATGGGCTCCGACGTCGCAGACATCAACCTCGACGGTCTGCCCGACCTGATCGCCCTCGATATGCTGGCGGAAGACTACCAACGCCAAAAATCGCTGAGCAGCATCATGAAAGAAGAGCGCTACCGCCTGCTCGGCAGCTATGGCTACGGCTACCAACTGATGCGCAATGTACTGCACCTCAACAACGGTCCTGCTTCCGCCAGCACCGTGCAAACGCCCACCTTCAGCGAAATCGGCTGTATGGCCGGGATTTTCCAAACCGACTGGAGCTGGAGCGTACTGGCGCAGGACTATGACCTCGACGCCTGGCCCGATATGTTCATTACCAATGGTTACCGCAGGGATATTACCGATCTGGATTACATGCAGTTTGTGGGCGATTCCCTCAACAATTTGTACAAAGGCTCCTTCCCCAAAGACATGAAATCCATTTATGAATACCTCGATCTGATACCCTCCGTCAAACTTCGCAACTATATGTACCGCAACAAAGGCGATCTGCAGTTTGAAAACACGACCATCGCCTGGGGTTTTACCGATAAAACCTTTTCCAACGGCGCGGCCTACGCCGATCTCGACAACGACGGCGACGCCGACCTGGTGGTGAATAATATCGAGAGCGAAGCCCTGCTGTACCGCAACACCGCCGCCGACACCAAAAAGGGTAATTGGCTGCACCTCCGTATTGAAGGCCCGAAGGGGAATCCCACCGGCGTGGGCGTCGTGGCACGGGTGACGGCAGGCGGGCGTACTTTCCAGCAGGAACTTACACCCGTGCGCGGGTTTTATTCCTGCAACGAACCCGCACTCTTTTTCGGTTTGGGACAGGCAAGCGCTGTCGACAAAATAGAGGTGCTGTTCCCGCCGGGAAACAAACTGGTCACGCTGCAAAACCAAGCGGTCAATCAGCGCCTGCTCGTCAAAGCAAGCGATGCCAAACCCGGCGCCCTGCCGCCGCTGGTGCAATATCAGCCGGCGTACTTCAAGGAGGCCGGCAATACCCTCGGCATCGATTATGTACACAAAGAAGACGATTACCGCGACTTCAACAACGAACGCCTGTTGCCCTGGCGTCTGTCTACACCCGGCCCGGCCATCGCTACCGGCGACGTGAACGGCGACCAACTCGACGATTTTTACGTTGGCGGGTCCGCCGGTTCGGCAGCCGCGTTATTCCTTCAACAGGCCGGCGGCAAATTTACCCGCGCTTCCTCCGTTACCTGGAATATCGACGCCCTGTATGAAGACAGCGGCGCGGCCTTCTTCGACGCCGACGGCGATGGCGATCAGGATTTGTTCGTAGCCAGTGGCGGCAACAGCGCCCCGGCCGGCAGCGACAAATACCGCCCGCGATTGTACCTCAATGACGGGAAAGGCAACTTCACCCGGGCCGAAACAGCGATCCCCGCGATCAATGACAGCGGCTCCGCCGTCGCGGTTTTCGATTATGACAATGACGGCGACCCCGATATTTTCCTCGGCGGCTGGTGCGTGCCCGGCGAATACCCCACCACGCCCGGCAGCCACGTGTTGCGCAACGACTGGAAACAGGGGAACACTTTCACGGATGTTACGACACAAATAGCGCCGGATTTTGCCAGCTGCGGCATGGTACGGGCCATCACTTTCGCCGACCTGAACGGCGACAAAAAAGCCGAAATGCTCGTGGCCGGCGAATGGATGCCAGTCAGCGTATTTCAATTCAAAAACGGCAAATTCGAAAACGCCACCGCCGTTTTCGGCCTCGAAGGCTCCAACGGCTTTTGGCGCAGCCTGGTTGCCGCCGATTTCGACGGCGACGGCGACACCGATTTTGCGGCCGGCAACCTGGGCCTCAATACCCGCCTGACCGCTTCGCCGGAAGCGCCGTTGCACATTTATGCCAAAGATTTTGATAAAAACGGCAGCATCGACCCGCTCATGGCCTATACGGCAGCCGGCGTCGAATACCCCCTGGCGCTCCGCGATGTGTTGCTGAAACAGCTGCCGGCGTTAAAGAAAAAATTCGTGCGCAACAGGCCCTATGCCTACGCCAGGCTGGAGCATCTGTACCCGCGAGCGGAGCTGGAAACGGCCCGGCATTTTATGGCCGGCGAGTTGCGCAGCGCGTATTTTGAAAACCAGGGCGGGAAATTTGTGCTCAGGCCCCTCCACAACATGGCGCAGATCGCCCCGGCCCAGGCTATCGTGGTGGCCGATCTGAATACCGACGGCAAACCGGACCTGATCCTGGCGGGCAACGACTATGGCCAACAGGTGGAAACCGGCCCCATCGATGCCGGCAACGGCCTGACGCTGCTCAACGACGGCAAGGGGAATTTTAATCCGGTGCCGGCCTTCCGGTCGGGCCTGTGGGCAACCCGCGAAGCGCGCTCAGCCAGGCTTGTCTTCGGGCCCGGTGGGAAAAAAATACTGCTGGTTGGGAACAATAACAGTAAAATGCAGGTATTTGAATTGAATTGATGTGGTCAATGTGTTTTAAATGTGGTCAATGTGGTCAATGTGGTCAATGTGGTCAATGTGGTTAATGTGGTCAATGTGGTTAATGTGGTTAATGAAATGAATAATCTTGAAAAAACGGCCATCGACTATTTTGTCTCTTCTCCATACTATTTCTGGCGCTGGTCCGAAAATGGCGAGGCAGTGGAATGGAAAGCAGGAGAGACGATTTGTTACACGGCAGATTTGCTGAACGTGCTGCGCGGGCTTACTGATATTGGCCTGCCTCCCCTTGGCACGGTACTGCTCCTGTTGGCGGCCTGCCAGGAAAGGGAAAACAGGATCAATATGGAAGCGCACGTGCGCCGGCTGGCCGATGTGTCGCACACCCAGTTTGGCCGCACTTTCCGGATATATCCCCTGGCGCGTACGATGCTCAGACTGATACGGGAATTGCCCGCCGATTTGCGGTCCGGCCCGGCGCGCATACACCTGATCCGCGAAATTTTGGACAATGCAGGCACCCGCACCCGGGCCATCCAGGTGCCGCCTGACCAGCTGCGCGCGGTACTCGATGCGTTTGCCAGCGGCCGGATCGACCGGGCTGTTTTCCAGGAGCGTCCCGCGGACACCGGGCAGTTTTTGCTAATAGAGATCATACCACTGGCTTTTGCCTGTCGCAAATTTCCCGACGCAGCCAGTCTGGAGCGACAGCTGCGCGGGGGTGTGCCCGAACCGCCTCCGCCGCTGGAACTACCCCTGCCCCAACCGGAATCCGCCGATTTGCTGGATGAACTGGAAAAAGATCCGCAAACCCTCGGCCTGGCCCGGCTGTCGCGGCGCCTGCTGGCCGCGCTGAACATCCCCATGCACGCCCGGGGCGCCAGCGATTTGCCCATCGGCGGCGTGGCAGATATTTCGAACCGGGGCGATTTTGACCGCTTGCTGCTGAGCGAACTGGCACACGACGACCATACCCTGATTGCCCGCCTGGTGAACAACGAGGCGCTCTTCCTGCGCCGGGAAGAACCGCCTGCCAATCTGGACCGCCAGCGAATCATCCTGATAGATACCACCCTGAAAATGTGGGGCGTACAGCGGGTATTCGCCCTGTCGGCAGCCCTGGCCGTGGCGCGCAACAATCATCACGTGACGGCCATCAGGGCTTTTACCCTGGATGGCAGGGAGGCTACCGGGGCAGACTTGGGCAATAAAACAGGTATTCTCGACGCAATGGGCCGGCTCGACAGCGCCCTGCATTGCGGGGAGGCTCTGACGCGGTTTTTTGCCAAAACGCCGCTGGCAGAGCAGGAAGATTATATCCTGATCAGCGATGCCGACGCTATGCGCGGTGAAAGTTTTCAGGCCTCCTTTGCCGCCGTACGCGAGCGCCTGCGTTTTCTGATCGTGCTGCACCGCGACGGATCGCTGGAGTTTTATGAATTCATACAAGGCCGGGGCAAACTGATCGGAAAGCCGAAATTCGACCTGGAAGCATTGTTGTTCCCGTCGTATAAGGAGCAAAGGGAAGCGACCCCGCTTGCCAGGAAAGACCGTTTACCACTCTTTCTTGTTCAGAAGCCCGGTCCGCTCCATTTCCCGCTGACCGCCGTTCAACTGAACCAGCATAACACCTTTTTCGACCGGGAGCACGGAGCGGCGGTTGTGACCAATCACCAGCGGGTGTTATATTGGCCCAGCCATTACCGCGGCGGGCTGGAGCTGGCGCCGTTTATAGAAGCGGGCCGGTATTGCGGCGGTTTTGGAAAAAATGGAGAATTGTTCATCCTTGTGCAAACCGCAAAGGAAAAAAGCCTGTGTCTGTACAAATTCGATAAAACAGGCCGGACGGTCAAGACCCTTTATGAGAAAGGTTTTGAGGGGATTACCGGTACCGCTTTCGACCCCGAAATGTTTTACATTGCCATGCAGGATGGCGGCATCCGGATGATCAATGCGGCAAGCGGACAGATAGCAGCGCTCGATCCGTCTTGGGAGTATGCTTTTAAAAACGATAAGCGCCGGAGGGAGAGCCTGAAATTTGCTGAAATCAAACATTATATCCGGCACAACTATTCGACCATCCAGCGGGTGAAAAGTATCTTTATCACACCATCCGGCGAGTTGGCCGCCGACAGCCATTATCTTCGTTTGCTCAACGCAGACAACATGAAATGGACGCCGGGTATGGCGATGGAACCTGCCAACGTGAAAAGCAGTGTATTGGCGGAAAATCCCCATAGCCTGCTGTACGAACGAGCGTGGCCGGACGGCAGCCGCGTGATCGCGGATGCGCGCGGTTTCCTGCACCTTTGTCCTGCCGACACCCGCAAACCCGAAATAACCATCGTGCTCATAGCCGACACCATGACCGCCGCCTGGGCATCGGACGGCGCCGCCTGCGGCAATACTCATTTTTTAAACGTCCCGGAAAATCAACACATTCCCGTGGTTGATTTTTATAATAAGTACATAAAAACGTTTATAGATAATGTGGTCAATGTGTTTTAAATGTGATCAATGTTGTCAATTCCCCGCACATTGCCCACATTGGAATTACGTTTACGAAACTTACAAAGTTTCGTAAACGTTACGCGCGCTGATGCTGAAAACCTGGCGGCGCGAGGTATAGATTGATGAATTTATAGTGTCAAAGTAAAATGGAGATAAAACTCGCCTGGTCTGAAACCGCCCGCCATCCGGTTGCGGCGGCCTTTGTAGCGGGTTCCCTGCCGCAGCAATGGCTGGCGGAGATCAACCGCTGGGGTATCCCGTTTTCGGAACTGGATTGCTACGTACTGCCCGAATCGCCGGGTTCGGTGCAGGCGGCGGGTTTATTGGCGGTATTTAAAAACGCCGGCGCAGCGCACAAAGCCGATCTCAAAGACCCGTACGCCAGGGTAGGGGAGCGGCTGTTCATCCCGCTCCACGCCGGGGTGTACCCGGAAACCGGAGCCGACGAATGGCCGCGGCTATTGAGTTGGGACGTGCAGGTGTTGCACCCCGTTATTGGCCTGGTGGGCTTCAATGCTGCCGACCGGCTGGACCCCTCCACCCTGCTGGCCGATATTCCGGCAGCCGGAACCGACTGGAGCAAAGCCAGCCGGGGCCTGCCGCCCAAACCTGCCCTGCAATACATCGAAGTGCACCGACCGCGGCCGGAAGACGTCATCTCGTCGATCCGCGAGGATCTGGGCGCCCGCCCGCTCCGGGACATTCCGAAAGAAGAGGAGGATGAGCCGACACCGCTTCAGCAAGCGCTCGACCGGGCGAAAAGAGGCCTGATAAAAGGTACCCTGAATGCCCTCGACAAACTGGGCGAAACCGCCCCGCCGCCCGGCCAGGGCTCCAACTGGCTTGGCCGGCTGCAGGAATGGCTCGA
>JAKLJF010000086.1:10390-12113 GCA_023151335.1 Thermoanaerobaculia bacterium
CAACAACGAACTGCAGCGCTTGGTCAGTCTTTTCGATAAAAACAGCGACGAGGCGCTTAAGTATGCCATCCCGTTGGATGATCCTTACGCCAACCGCGGTACGGCGCCGCCGACCTGGAAACTGGGGCCGCGCAATACCAACTTCGACCTGAGCCGCATCGGTGGCGGTGGACCCGCGGACACCTGGGACGCCAGCGCGTATTACAACGATTTGCGCGCGCAATACCACCGGGCAGCCCAGGAGGCCATGCAAAAGGGCGATTTCCGCAAAGCGGCTTATATCTACGCGCACCTGCTCAGCGATTTCCATTTGGCAGCCAGTGCGCTGAAACGGGGCAGTTTTTACCAGGAAGCGGCGGTTTTATACAAAGAACATCTGAAAAACCTGCCGGCCGCCGCCGAATGTCTGGAACTGGGTGGCTTTTACCAGGAAGCCGCGGAGATATACGCCGAACTGAAACGCTACGAAAAGGCGGGCGACCTGTACGCGCAAATCGAACGCCCCGAAAAAGCCGCCGGGTTTTATGAAAAAAGCCTCGACGTGGCCCTGAAAAGCGAAGACCACCTCGACGGCGCCCGTATTGCCAGCGAAAAACTGCGGCAAGCCCAACGCGCCAACCAGATTTTGTTGCAGGGCTGGTTGGGTAAAAAACAGGCGGAACCTTGCCTGAAACTATACTTCGAACGTTTGCAGGAAACCGAACCGGAGCAGCTCCCCGGACGGATCAACGAGATATTCGAACGCCAGACGCCACCGGCCCAACGGCCCCTGTTTCTGAACGTACTGCTTCACCTGAACAGCCGTTTTCCGAAACCGGAAATTCAGGAAACTTCCCGGCAGATCGCCTGGGAAATCGCCGGCGAGGCTGCCGGCCGCGGCGACCTGCTGCCGCTGAAATCGCTGCCGAAGTTTTTACCCGCCGACCGACTCATCGCGGGCGATGCGAGCCGTTTTATCCACCAGGGAAAAAAGACGGTCGTGCATGAGCAGGCGCTTAACCGGATACAACTGGACAGCACCATCCTTTGGTTGAATGCGGCTGTTTTCCGCAATCAGTTCCTGGTGGCCGGACTGAAAAACGGCCGCCTGCAACTGGCCCGCGGCAACTGGTACGGCCACGTCGAATACTATGCCTGGGAAGAACCGGTCTACGACAACCCGAAACCCGTTTTTGTGCTGAATCAGCGGGAAAGCCAATTCGTCTTTATCCGTTGCGCCAACCGGACGGCCCTGCACGCCATCACACTGCAGAAGGGCCGGCATTTTGATACACACCTGAGCGTCGGCTCTTCGTCCTGGCTGCCCAAAAACGACCTGGGCCTCCGGATCGGTTACGACGACAAGGTGACGGCGTTGGTGAATGCGCTTGGAAAACTGGAACTGCGATACTTCGATATTACCGGCAAACCGGAACGGGCAGCGCTTTGCAGCGTTACGGGCAAGGACTTGATACCTGCCCCCGATGGCAATGCCTTTCCCGGCCTGATCGCCCATGGCGATCAGTTTTATACTTTTATGGAAAATGTCCTGTTGCGGATCGACGCCCATGGAAAGACAGCCATACACAACACCCACTGGCGCATCCGCCAGTTATGCCTTGCGGAAGATCAGCCCGATTTGCAACTGGTGGCCCTGACCGATAATGGCTGCGCCCTGATCCGGCCGGAATTCGACGCGGAAATCCGGGAAACGGACTTTTTTGCCCGCGACTTTACGCCGGTC
>JAKLJF010000870.1 GCA_023151335.1 Thermoanaerobaculia bacterium
CCCGGATAAACATACCCTGCTGCACGCCATTAATATCAACCCGGATTTTTTCCGAAATGCTGCCCGCCAGCGGCTGCCCGTTTTCGTCCAGAAACGGCGTTGAGACCCCGGGGCTCCATGCCCACAACACGCCCAGCAGCAAAAGCAGGCAGCAAGCGAGTACGGTAAGTGCGATCAACATGGCCCGTTTCATCTTCTTGAGTATCGGTAAAGGAGTACCATCAGTGTGATCATCAGGACGTTCCAGATGAAATAGCCCGCCACACCCGGGGGCGTAAGCAGCCATTTCATGTCGATGACCGTCAACACGACCGTGAGCACGCTTACCACGCCGTTGGCAATCAGCAGCCAGTAGATGGCCTTGTTTCTGGTCTGAAAGTAACCGCTCATCAGCCAGGTGGCTACGCCGAGCACGCCGTAGCCCCACATTTCGACGGCCCAGGCGAGCGACATGGGGTTGGCCATGGAAAAGGTGGCGATCAGCGGGTCATGTTCGGCCCGGTAGTTCAGCGCCAGGTGCCGCACGAAGGTGGTCTGGCAGACGTAATTGAAAAAGATCAGGGCGGCGAAGAAGGTCGTCCACATCAGGGCGAGCAGCAGATGAAAGCGGATTTTAACCGGTTCATCCTGGGCATTCAGGAACAGCCCGGCAGCGAGCATCAGCATACCGCCGATCAGCAACAGGCCGAAGTAGTACGGCATGTCCTGTACGACGTGATAATTTTCAGCGAAAACGGCCGGGGATACCCAGACGGGTTGGGGCTGCGTAAGCCGGACGAGCAGAAAACCGGCAGGGCCCGACAAAACATAACCCGCCAGCCCGACAAGCGTGCCCAGCGCAATCAGGCGGTGATAGTTGTTTTGCATGTGGATTTTCTTTTGCAGGTGAAAAAACGCTGCAAAATTCGGGGGCGGGACATGGGCCGGCAGTGATGGCGGTCAGAAAGTGCGTTGACCTTGCATCATCTTTTTCATATTTTAGCCGGATTTTTGTACGGCTTCTCCAACGAAACCAACCGGTGATAACTTTCCACCCCCGCTTTCAGCCACATCTCCCGGTAGGGCCGGGGCTCCATAACAGACAGATCGACGTGCCGGAAAAAGCGGTGATCGTGCAAACGAATATTCCCCGTGCCTTCCTCGTGTTCGCTCAGCTGGCCCCGCATGTCCATAATGCCCATATACGACCCGCTCTCATCGCCCTGGAACGACTGGTAGAGTTGGTACATGGGCGCCCAGGCGCCCGTTTGGCTCACCGTGAGCTGCACGACGGGCTCGCCTTTGTGGCAATACACCTTCCCGGTCATAGACCGGCCATCGGCCGAGGGCATAAATTCGATCCCGATATCCTCCATAAAATGCGGCAGGCGCCACAGATCAATGGCGTGATCGCGGGCTTCGCGGCTGCTGGAAGCCACCACGATGGGGTACACCGCGGCGTGCGGGTGTTGTTCCATGATACCCAGGCGCGGCACGGCGTACAGCGAAACAACCAGTTCCTGGTATGGGCCCACGGGGCTTTCGGAAAAGTCGAACATCGTGATCCCGATCAGGCTGACGCCGTGGTTGGCCTCCACGGGTTCGATGCCGGCCGGGAGGTATTGCCGGGCCGCTTCGGTCGGAATTTCAAAAATGCCATTAATGCCCTTGGAGATGTGATACTGAACTACCTGTTGCATGGGATACCTGCTTCTTTTAAAACGTTGGCGATGGTTTGTGCGGCGTATTCGAGTTGGTCGAGGGTGTGTAAGGCGGATACGGAAAGCCGGAAACGGGCTTTGCCTTTGGATACGGCCGGATAGTTGACCGGCTGGAGGAAAATACCTTCCGCGCGCAGGCTTTCGGCAATGCCGAACACCCTGGCGTCCTCATAAACCATGATGGGAATTACCTGAGAGCTGGATTGGCCGGTGTCCACGCCTGCCTCCTTCAGGCGGTTTTGGAGGTAATGTACGTTTCGCCATAGCTGGAGCCGGATTTCCGGGTTGGCTTCGATATGCCTGAGCGCGGCCAATACCCCGGCCGAAACCGCCGGCGGCAGGGTGCAGGAGAAGAAACGCGAGCGGGCGTAGGCTTCCAGGTAAAGGACGAATTCGCGGTCGCCGCAGGCGTATCCGCCCAGGCCGCCGAGGGCTTTCGAGAAGGTACCCATGTGGAAATCCACCGCGTCTTCGAGGCCAAAATGTTCCACCACGCCGCGGCCGTTTTCGCCAACGACAAAGGCGGAGTGCGCTTCGTCGATCATGATGCGCGCGCCGTGTTTCTTCGATACTTCCACGATTTCCGGCAGATTGCAGAAATCGCCGTCCATAGAGTACACGCCCTCTACGATCACGAGTTTGCGCCCCGTCGCGCCGGCGAGTTTGCGATCGAGGTCGGCGGCGTTGTTGTGGCGGAAAAAGACGGTTTTAGCTTTCGACAGGATGGCGCCGTCGATAATGGAAGCGTGGGAGTACTGGTCGAGGAAGATCGTGTCGCCTGAACGCATGATACCCGAAATGATACCGGTGTTGGCGGCGTAGCCGGAGTTGAAGGTGGTGCAGGCTTCTTTCTTTTTATAAGCGGCGATGGAG
>JAKLJF010000871.1 GCA_023151335.1 Thermoanaerobaculia bacterium
GGTACAGCGCTCCCGCTTTCGGCAAATCTGTGATTTCAAACGTTTCGGCTTCGGCAATCCGGCGCAGGCGGTACGCGGCAGGCGCGACCACGTCGTTGGTGTAGGCGTTCCGGGTGAATGTGATGAGCGTTTTTGCTTGCGCGTTCCGGGTTTCAAGCGGCAGGGAGAGGTCGGCTTGTTTTCTTGGATAAACGACGGAGGCAGCTTCCAGGACGTTTCCCAGTTCGTCGATTTTTACATTCAGGGTGTGGGCGATTCGGGGGTCGGTTTCGTTGCGTTCGTACTGAATCGCAATCGCCGCACTTTCCGAGGGCATGAAAACTGCATAGGCATTTTTCTTTCCGGGTTGCAGCAATTGGATGTGGCAGGTGTGGGTGGCAACGGAGTAAGGTTTCCATTGGCGTTGCACTTCCTGTTCTGTTGCGCCTTCCTTAGGGGCGTCGAGCGCAAAAACTTCCTGCCGGAGCGTCATGCCTTTGCAGGCGCGCAGGGCTTCCCGCCATTCTTCGGCGCGCATATTTTCCAAAACCCGGGGGTCTGCAACATGCAGCCCGGCTACGATTGTAGCGTCTGGCAGTTCGGGTTCGGCGACCGCCAGATCGGGAAAGCGGCGGTTGTATTCCCGATACCAGTATTCGTCTTCAAACTGCGTCAGGATGCGCTCCCGGCTCAAAAAGGCGCCCGTATGAAACCAGGTTTTGGTCAAAACCGGCGGCTGGAAAAGCGTTTCCGATTTTTCCAGTAAGGTGCCGGCATTATTCTGTTGCCAGGTATCATGTAGCTCGGTGTCCGTTTGCTCCACCATACCGAAACCCCGGAACTCCCGCTCCGGGTGGTCGTAGTAGCCGTGGTGGTAGCGATACTCCGCAGTGAACCGCGTTTTGGAAATTTTTTCTTCCACGGCGCTCTTGCACACGACCTGTACGGGGAATGGCAATTTCGTAACCCAGGGTTTGCCTTCAAGTTTGTCTAACAGGTAAAACCAGGTGGAGGACTTGTATTCCACCGTTGTTTCTTTTCCAAAATTATTCACATACTTAGTCATGATGTGCGGCTTCTTGCCGCCCATCAGGTCGATGTATCGCATGGGAGCATTCCCATAGCCGGGCATTTCCGACGACCAGACGATGCAGCCCGTGCCGTTGCCGAGCAAGTCGGTCACCGTTACCCGGTTGGGTTGTTCCGTCGGGAAAAACGGCTCGATGACTTCCGCTTCGCCCCACCGGTTGCCGCTGAGGTTGAGCCAGGCCTTAAACCGGTTTTGGCCTAAGTAAATAAGGTCCGTAGCCCCTGTGCCGCTGATGTCGGCAAGCTGGATGTAGGCGGGATTGAATTGTTCCGGCCGGTCGAAAAGGGGTGCATTTGCCATCGTCACCTTACGGCTGAAACGGCCATGTCCCAGGTTCGCCCAATAGCAAACTTCGCCGTTGCGGATGCGCGCGATATCGATCAGCCCGTCGCCGCTCATATCTGCGAGAAAAATAGACTGGGTTTGGTCGGAGAATACGATGGCAGGCCCCTGTTCCTCATCGAATGGTTTGGGGGCGAGTTCCGGAGCGTCGTAGCCCAGCTTGCCTTTGCTTGGAAACCAGCAAAAGGCGTTTTCTTCGGTGATCACGATTTCAGGTTGTCCATCACCGTCGATGTCGAACGTACGCACATTGGGGTCTTTCAGGTCGATATTGGCGGTTTGCAAAAATGCCCGGAAAGGCTGCCATTCGTCCGCGTCGTTCAATTCAAAATAGCCTTCCAAGCCATCGCCTGTAACCACCAACTGTTTTTCGCCGTTGGCTTCCAGGTCTTGGAGCTGCAGTGCGCCGGATGCCAAGCCCGACAGCGAAGGTTTGTTCAGCACCAACTTTGCGGCTTCAAAGCGTACTTGCCCGTCCGAAGAAACTTGCCCCGCAGCATCGACATCCACATCGCCGAGGTTGTGTTTGTAAAACCAACCGCCTGCTTGTTCGGTCAGAATGCCGTTGATACCCTCGTTGTATAAATCCACCCACTGGTAATTTCCAGACAGGCCCACCGGCGAATGAACCAATTCCTCCTGCCGCACTTCGCTTATTTCCCGGTTCCAGGCCAATGGCTGGTAGGTAAACGCCATCGGCGGCAACGATTTCCGGGAATAGCGGTTTTCGCCGGCCAACCAAACATATCCTGTCTGCGCGATGCTTTCCAGAAATTCCAGTTCGGTTTCCCGGTCGCTCTGCCCGCTGTCGGAAATAAAATGGTTGAAATCTAAAGAACGCACCAGCGTTGGCATCCCAGCGTTAAGTTCATTAAACCGGTGGAACATTAGCGCCCGTTTCAGGAGGCGGCAGGTGCGGATTTCAAAACCTGAACGGTAAGCAGAAAACGGGTCGGGGCGCAGCGGCCAGGATGTATTCGGGGCGGCTTCAGTAGTTGGATTTTGTGCATCGTGCTCCCCATAGTCGAGCACGAGTTCGAAATGCCAGGAAACATCGTTGCCCGGTGCGGGCGGATTGTAGGGAGATGTGTTTTGCTGGTCGTAGGGGTAAAAAGCAGTGGTGTTGCCGTAAAGCGCCCGTTTCAGGTAGC
>JAKLJF010000872.1 GCA_023151335.1 Thermoanaerobaculia bacterium
GGGTACAAGTACGCGCACGATTTTCCGGGGCATTTTGTGCAACAGGACTTTCTGCCCGAATCGCTGAAAGGGAAAATCCTGTACGAACCGGCGGCAAACCCGGCAGAGGAGCGGGTCAGACAAAAACTAAGGGAAGACTGGAAGGGCTGGTATCCGTATTAAGGCTTTGTTAAAGCGTTAAAACCGTGCTAAAACTGAACGCCCGCTTGCAAAAACAAAGCCCTGGGGGCTACGTTTGCTGTAAAAATTAATGTTATGAAAAAGACCGGCTTTTTTGCAGCCCTTGCCCTCCTTATGCTCACTACCGGCTGCGACCGCGACCCCTACCCCCTCGAAGTGGCGCGCTTCGATATTTTCTGGTTCGATGGCGACAACTCCGGCACCCGTACTCCGAACGACGAACTGGATTTTGACGTGCGCATCAACACCACCGACCCCGACGCTGACGATCAGTATATCACGCAATGGGAATTTTCCTACACGGCCAATGGTCAATTCGTCGCCGTGCTTCAGTCCGACCAGGGACTCGCAACCAACAGCCTGAATTTCTCCGGCACGGTGGTCATCAAAAACCTGGCGCTGCCCTGGGCGGGCGGCTTGTTGCCCGGCGACCAACTGGAGTTCCGTTTTTGGGCCGCCGATAACCACGGCACCGAGGTGGAGCGCTATTACCTTTACACCCTCCAATAGTTTGCCTCAAATCAATCCGCGGGTTGATCTTCGTCATTTGTCCGGCTGTGATTCATCATCACTTTTGCAACATAAACATTTGATTATCAATTAATAGTTGCAAAATATGAAAATCCGGGTATCGCGGGATCAGACCATAGCGGATGTGCAGGAAACCTTTTCGAAGGCATATCCATTCCTGAAACTGGTGTTTTTCACCAAACCGCACAAGGCTTTTAAAGGCAGCCATGCCAAGTACCTGGTGCAGGACCATAACGTGCTGCTCGGGTCACTGGAAAAACAGCCCAAAGACGGCGTACTGTACCTGGAACCGGAAATGCCGGTTTGGCAGGTGGAACGGCTATTTGAAGAAGAGTTCGGCCTGCACGTCCAGGTATTCCGGAAATCGGGCAATACCTGGCTGGAAACCAGCGTAACCGACAATATGTCGCTGGAACAACAAAATGCCAAAGGCAAAGCGAGCGAAAATATTCACTTCGAGTTTGTCGATCCGATAGACTATCGCGAACAGGAATAGATTATTCAACCTGAAAATTATAAGATATGAAATCCATCCTCGTTCCCACCGACTTTTCCAAATGCGCTTCGAACGCTATGAAATATGCGCTTGACATTGCGCAGGCCACCGGTGCGGGGATCACCGTTTTGCACGTCGTTTTTCCCAATGAAGGCGTTGATAACAACATTTACAGTGCGTTCTGGTCGGATGAATACCTGGCGGAAAGGGCCAAAGGCCTCGATGAATGGGTTGGCCGGCTGAAACGCAAAGTGAATTTGCCCAAAGTAACGGTCAAATCGGAGTGCGTGGTTGGTTTTCCCGTCGCCTCTATTTGTGAAATGGCCGACAAAACGGATGCGGACCTCATTGTGATGGGCACTACCGGCGCTACCGGCCTACGGGGCGTATTTCTCGGCAGCATTGCCGCCGGCGTTTTGTCCAAAACCCGTCGCCCGGTGTTGTCCATCCCGGCAAAAGCCGAGCGGGAAAGGGGTAAAGATGCCGTTTTCGCCACCGACTTCCGTTTCAAAGTGAATGAACGTTCACTGCAGGTGCTTCGGACCATTTTATCGTTGAAAAAAAGCAGGATGCGGATCGTTCATATCATGGACAAAGCTGGCGAGCAGGTGGATAAATCCCGCGAGCAAACCCTGAGCCATAAACTCGGCGACATCCCGCACGATTTCCACTATCTGCACGACCGCGATGTGGCGCAGGCTGTTTCCAATTTTATCGAATCTACCGATGCCAGCGCCCTCGTGGCCATTGCGCACGAACACAGCGTGTTGCATCGCCTGTTTTTCGACAGCATCACGCGGCGTTTTGCCCACCGGGTACACATCCCGATGCTGACTTTGCACGACGCGACATAAATCGCCCCCTCCGGTGACGCGAATCATCGCAAGCCGGAATAAACGCCTTCAAATTTGCCCCACAAACCGATTTTCAACACTTTTATTATTAAAACGGAGGTTAGTATGTCACTTATTAAATGGAATCCGGAATCATCGTTATTTCCGGCTTTATCGAGCTGGATCGACGATATTTTCGCCGACAATGGCGACTTCCCCAAACCGATGGTAAAAGGCATTACCATTCCGGCTGTGAATGTGACAGAAACCGGTAAAGAATTTAAACTGGAGGTTGCTGCCCCGGGATTTAAAAAAGAAGACTTCAAACTCGAAGTAAAGAACGGCTACCTGAACATCGAAGGAGAAACGAAGGAAGAGAAAGAAAAGAAAGACGAACATTACACCCGCAGGGAATTCCGGTTCAACTCGTTTACCCGCTCGTTTGCGCTGCCCGAAAATGTGAAGGAAAACGAAATTGAGGCCAAGTACACGGATGGTATTTTGTATGTTACCTTACCGAA
>JAKLJF010000873.1 GCA_023151335.1 Thermoanaerobaculia bacterium
CGGAAAAGCGGCGGCAGCAACGGCGAACACAGCTCCGAGATCGTACTGAACAACGCCTCATTTTCCAGCGCCGGCAAGGTGGAAACCTACCTGAAAGCCTGCAAAGGCGTAAAATCCGTGAAAAAATCACTGTCCAAGGGTATTGCCCGCTTCGAAGTCGTCCACACCGGCGAACTCGACCCCATCGCCACCGCCCTCGACTCGGGCCGCGCCGGCATAGGCGTTGAAATCACGGGCGCCGATGGCGCAAAACTGGAAGGGCGCATCAAATAAACAAGACAAGTTCCAGCCAAATATAGCCCGGTTGGAGATGTCACCGCTCCTACGTCGCGATGACACCTCCAACCACACCAGGCTGTGGAGCCGCTCCGAAATGTCACCAGCCTCATACTTCGGCTGATGACACCTCTCCGCCGGCACCCTGTGCGGCCTGCTTTTGAGACTCATCATATCGCTTGCTTTACATCGTCGGGAACTTGTTTTAAAATAAATCAGCGGTCAAGGGGCTTTAAAAACCAATGTGCCGATGCGCGCGCCTGAGTGGATGCAGGCGCGCTATTTTTTTAAAAATTTTTTCAAAATAAAGGTTACCCCCTTTTTCAGATTGCCCTCTTACCTGCAAATCACATCCACACATCATTTAACAAAAAAATCGCACGTTATGAAACCGCAACTGATTCAGGAAATCCGCAATGCCATCAACTCCGAAAACTTCTCCGAAGCGCTCAACAAGGCGCAACAACTGATCGCCCTCGATCCGAACGACGCCGACGCCTGCCTGCTCTATGCCGACGTATTCCTGGCCATGGAAAATGCCACGAAAGCCGCCGAGCAATGCGAAAAAGCCATCGCGCTCCGCCCCGACAGCGCCGAAGCGTACTTCAAACTGGGCAACGCCCTCGAACTGCGCGAAGACGATCATGGCGCCCTGAACCAGTATCAGACCGCCCGCCGCCTCGATCCCGCCAACAACTTCTACATGGCCTACCACGGACGCCTGCTCCATAAAAAAGGTCTGGACTCCGGCAATATCAACTACGAAAACGAAGGCCTGGCGCTCATGGAAAAGGTATTCCACGCCGGCGTACGCGATGCAGCCCTGAACGAACAACTGTCCATCGCGCACGTGCTGAAAGCCACCGAAAGCTGGCCAAAGAACCCCGAGCAACCGGACATGGTCGTGCCCACCGAAGCCATACACCTGCAACATGCCAAAATCCACCTCGAGTGGGTGCGCAACCTCCACGACCCGGCCAACGAGGCCATCGCCAAACGCCTGGCCGAACTGGACGCCGCGGTGCGCGACAACGAAAAACGGATGTTCGCCGGCTATCCGTACCTGCGCAAAGCCCCGCTGATCGTGGGCGGCGTCGTGCTCCTCATCGGGCAGTTCATTCCGGGCATCATTTTGCTGCTCATGAGCGGATTGTACCACGTTTCCCAACTCAAGCCCGTGTACATGGTCAACCGCATGTTGTTCCCCGGCCAATACCGCCCCCCCTTCATTGTGCGCCGCCTGGACCAGATGGACGAGTTTCTTTCCGGCATTACGTTTTTCGACAGCAGCCTGTCGCGGCTCCTGTTCCATAAGTTCCTGTTCGGTTTCGTGGTGAGCGCCATGCGCTACATGATGGTGATCGTGATGCTGCCCTACGAGATCACGAAAGGTTTCCTGGTAAACCACGGGCTGAAGGAGCAGCTGATGGCAAAAATGCGGGCCTGAGGGGATGCGGGCGGCATAGTGAACATCCGTCATATATTCAGTAGGCAATCTATTAATTCTATGCAAAGTGCCAAAATCTTATAACATGAAAAATAACGTTCGGAGTTTCTTACGCTTTATATGGGCGTTGACCATTTTTGTATCCTGCTCGAAGCAGATTGACCCGCCCGAATCAAATGATCTGGGTAAGACCGGTTTGGTGTTTGCTACGGATGATCAACTGAACCAACTGGTATTATCGTCGCCTTTATCGCTTGGCAACTTGCCCGACAGGGTTGATTTGTCCTCGCAGATGCCGCCGGTCGGCGATCAGAAAACCCAAAGCTCATGTACGACATGGGCAACTGCCTACGCGGTTGGCAGCTATTTTAAGCACATAAGGGAATTTACAAATTATGCGTACGATAAAAACTTGTTGAGTCCCAGTTATGTATACAACCAAATAGTACAGGGCAATTGCACAGGAACGTACTTTTACGACAATTTTAATATTCTCATAAACAAAGGGGCATGCTCTTTGGAGGATTTGACATATGACGACACGAATTGCGATATCAGAAACAACAGCGCACATGATGCATTGGCTGCAAAAAACAAGTTACTGAAATTTGAAAAGGTCAATAAACATGATCTGTTCAATCTGAAATCATTGCTTTATTCAGGATTGCCCATTATGATCGGAGTCAATGTCGACGCAAGCTTCGACAATCTTTAGCCGCCCTATATTTGGAAAAACAAGGGAGGGGCGATAAGAGGCGGGCACTCGCTTGTTCTTGTGGGCTATGACGACAATATGGAAACCGGCGCCTTTAAAGTGATGAACTCCTGGGGGAAAAA
>JAKLJF010000874.1 GCA_023151335.1 Thermoanaerobaculia bacterium
GACTCCCCACTCGAAGTCTTCGTGCCGTTTAATACCGAACATGGCGGCTGCTTTCAAAATGTTGTACCTTGAATCAAAGAATTCGAGCCCGGAATAATTGCCATTGGCAGAATTGCGCAGCCGAAAAACAAGGTACCGTTTGTCGTCCAGAACCTTAGTGACCAGCAGGCTGACCGTGTTGCTTTTCAGATGTTTTTGGTCGAGGGTTTCGAACGTTTCCCTGTAATTGGCGCCAAAAGCTCTGAAACGAACCGATTCAGCGATGTAACGGTATCCGGCCAATACTTTCCAACCCGGCCTGTTAACCAGGGGCGCTTTCAAGTCTACCTCGAAGTTTTGCCAACGTGTATATGCACTGAACGGCGGGGGAAAGTGGTTTTCCTCCGGCTGGTAATGCCCTTTGCCAACAAGTCCATAAGAAATTTCAAGTCCCTTTGAGCGCGATTTATCCCGTATGCCCGGCTTGCAAAAGCAACGGATCTCCGCATTACCGGCATTTGCATCCACATCTTCCGGGAAATAATCCGGTTTTACCTGGGCCTGCAACAAACCGGGCAAAACAAAGATATTCAGACTAAGGATTAGCGACGGTGCCCAATGGCAGGCCTTTATTATCCCACGCCTCGCGCGCCCTTGCCTCCCTGTTGAGTTGGAATTAAAAACTGTGTCAGATTTAAAAAGAAAATTCATGGCGATCATGCTGATCCTGTCTTTTAAAAATCAAAACCCGGCGCCCAGGCGGAAAAAGAAACGGGGACCATCCTCGTCGTTTTGCCGCGGCTGAAAAACGCCGAAATAAAAAGTAAGACCGTCGAGCGGAGCAAGCCACAGGCCGCCGCCATAGTCAAATTTCCAATCTTCGGAGGAATCGTCGTCAACCCAAACCCGTCCGTGGTCGAAGCCACAAAAAGCGCCCATGGTAAAGGGCAGGATATGGTTGTAAGTAGTCAGCAGCCGCGCCCGGAGGTCGAAATTTTGCCAGAAAGCAGTCTTTCCGTAAAACCTTTCCGCCCGGTATCCGCGCAGGGATTCGCGTCCGCCCAAATTTGCACTGTGATAAAATGCAAAATTCTCGCCAATATTGTGTTGCACCCCCGTGCGAATTACAAGTACGAGGGCTTCTTCCCGTTCAAGGGGCCGGTAGTATGACAGCTCTGAGGACAGGTTGGCAAAGCTATAGCGGTCTGCCCGGAAGTCATTCAGATACCCCAACGTTGTGTTGAAAATAAGGCCTTTGTGCGGGTTGAGCCAATTGTCCAAGCTATTGAATCTGAGGCCAATACGGGCTCCGCCGAAATATTGCCGGTCAAAATCGCCGGGGCTCAGGCCGGCATCATCCGTTACAATAAACCGCCCTTCCGTGGCTTCCAGTTTGCGCATTTCGAACCAGGGGCCGATAAAAAACTGGCCGTTTCCGCCCGCAAATCTTTTTTTTATGGCCGGGAATAAACGTAGCATGCTTTGCCGGACGCGATAGAAATTAATGTCGTTTTTTTCAAAATCCGCTTCGGCGTCATTTCCGTATCCGAAATAATTGAAGGCGTAAGAGGGGCCCGACAATTGCGTCTCCAGCAAAAAGTCCCACTTCCCGAAGGTATTCATAAAATCGCCATTGTATCGCAGAAACCAGGATTGGGTGGCAAAGGCGATACTGCCGGCAAAATTATGTTGCGCGTTGTAAGGGTCTTTTTTGAATTTGTAGGTAGTATGCGTCAGGTTGAATCCAATGGCTAACCCATCATCAGGGTTGCGGGCGATAACAGGTAACGGTACCAGGTAGTCGTATTCATAGTGGGCCGCGCGATGATCGTATAAGTTATAAATCTGGCGCCGGGTACGGACATCACGCGTTTCAACGCCACCCTGAACCACATTTTCGCCATTGTCATCATAAATGTAGGTCATCCTGGGCGAACCGATCACTTTGGAGCTGTCGATAAATACATCCTTGCCCTGGCCGCCAATGAGCCGGACCAAAATGCTGCGATTCACTTCGCCCGACACCCTGAATTCGTCGTCGCCACCAATGCCATAGACATTGATCACCTGGGTAACCGCGCATTCAAATACGCGCTCATATAGTTTTTCTTTTTTTTCGCCTTTTTTCGACAGTTCAAACACACGCACCCGCACCTGTTTGTAATTTTCCCGTGCGATCTCAAATAATTCCCGTTCGTCGGTTCCATACACGTCCACTTCTTTCGCCAGCAACAGGTAGCGGCGACGCGCAATACCGACCATGTCGTCGCGGCGTTGTTTGAGATAGGATTTGATAGGGCCGGCTGTCAACTCCTGCACGCGTTGGGGCCAGACTGCAAAAGCGGCGTCGATGATACTGTCGGTGAGGTTGTTTTTGATAAAAATCGCCTCATTTTCCCAGTCTGCCCAGGTCATTTCATTGAGAAAAGCCTCGTCGAAAAAACGGGCGCTCCAGGTGCTCCATTTCATGTTGGTGATGGTAGGGCCATAAACGCGCAACTGACGCAGGAAAGGCATGGTTTGGCGGGCAATTTGCACGACCAGTCCGTCGTACTTTGAAAAAGCCTGGTCGCGGTCGC
>JAKLJF010000875.1:0-245 GCA_023151335.1 Thermoanaerobaculia bacterium
CCGCTCAGAGCTCCGCGGCGTCAAAAACCGACACTGCCTGGACGATCAGCACCGGCTTCGGGCTCGACCTGAGCGGCCTGGGCATCATCAATCCCCGTGTAGGCGGCGGTACCGGCCGTTTCGGCCTGGGCGGCCTGGGCACCATTTCTGCCAACCGGAAAGCCGACAAATCGTTCTGGAACAATCAGTTATCGCTTCAACTTTCCGTGCAGAAATTAGGCCGCACCTCGCTCAGCCAGCCTTCC
>JAKLJF010000875.1:255-2558 GCA_023151335.1 Thermoanaerobaculia bacterium
CAGAAAAATCTCGACATCCTGCGGCTGCAATCCACTTATGGTTATAAAATCATTGGCGACAAATGGTATGCCTCCGCCGACTTGCTGGCCCAAACCCAGTTGTTGAAAACGTATAAAAGCAATTACCTCAAACCCGTCACACTGGACAACAACCCGGATATTGTGGTATCCAAATTCCTCTCTCCGGCGTTGGTTCAATTTTCGCCCGGCGTCACCTATAAACACAATGCTCATCTGACCTTCCAATACTCGCCCGTGGCCGTACGCTGGATCTATGTGGCCGACGACTCACTGGCTTTCCTCGACATTCATGGCAACGACGTCACCCGCGACGCCAACGGCGTAATTACCAGCTACAAGAACTATTTCCTCGGTCTCGGTTCGGAACTGGTGGGCCGCTACGAAAACAAGTATTTCAAAGACCGCTTCGCTGTCAAATCTGCGCTCCGGCTGTTCTCCAACTACCTGGAAGGACCGCAAAATGTCGACGTGTTATTCACAAATAACTTCAATATCCAGCTATTTAAAGGCTTGTCGCTCGACCTGTTGGGCGAGTTGTTCTACGACCACGACGTTAAAATGAACCTCGATACCAACGACAACGGCATTTACGGCGACACCGGCGACCGCCAGGCGCCGGCTGCCCAACTTACCGGCGCCTTTATGTTGAAATACAGCGTGATCTTCTAAATCAATCACTCAATCGCTCAATCACTCAATCGCTCAATCGCTCAATCGCTCAATCACTCAATCACTCAATGTAACTGTGCGAGTTTTGATGGTTTGCCTCGGCAATATTTGCAGGAGCCCCCTGGCCGAGGGTATTTTAAAACATAAAGTCCGCCAAAACGGATTCGATTGGACAGTGGACAGCGCCGGTACCGGCTTCTGGCATTCGGGCGAGTTGCCCGACCGGCGCTCCATTGCCGTAGCCCGGAAATACGGGATCGATATCACCGACCAACGCGCCCGGCAATTCCGGCCGGATGATTTCGATCGCTTTGACCGTATCCTGGTGATGGATACCCAAAACCGCCGCGACGTGCTCCGTCACGCCCGGAACGACGAACACCGCGCCAAGGTGCAACTCATCCTCGACTACCTGTATCCCGGCCAGGAGGAAAACGTACCGGACCCCTATTACGACGACGACGGTTTCGAGGAAGTTTTCCGGATGCTCGATGCTGCCTGCGACAAATTATTGGAAATGCCATGAATCAAAAGATCGCACAAATCGCCCTGGTTGTACACGATTACGACGAAGCCATCCGGTTTTATACAGAAAATCTGGGTTTCCGGCTTATTGAAGATACCGTATTGAGCGAAACCAAACGCTGGGTGGTGATAGCCCCGCCAGGCCCGGACGGCTGTAAATTGCTGCTGGCCAAAGCGGCGAATGAACGGCAACGGCAGAGTGTCGGGAACCAAACCGGCGGCCGCGTTTTTCTTTTCCTGCATACCGACGATTTCTGGCGGGATTACAACGCACTGGTGGACAAGGGCGTCTCCTTTGTGCGGGCGCCGGTGAAGGAGCAATGGGGCATGGTAGCCGTGTTTGAAGATCTGTACGGCAACCTGTGGGATTTGATCGAGCCGGCCCTTACGAATTCAGCATCACCTGTTTGATTTCCTTGACGAGTTCCAGGTGTTCCTTGCTGAAGGTATCCTTCCAGGCCAGGTCCATACCTTTCAGGTCGTAGTGTTTCAGAATGGTGGCGTATGCCGCCAGTTCGCCGTTGTCCTGTTTTGGGTGACCAATGATATAAATGGAGTCGGCCAGTTCAACGGCCAGTTCTATGTCATGGGTGGAAAAAATCAGTGTGTTGAGTTCATGGCTCTTGTTCACCAACTGGAAGGCTTCCTTTACATTCAGGATATTGCCCACATCCAGTCCGCTGAACGGCTCGTCGAGCACGATAAAGATACCGGAGCTGAGCAGTTGTTCCAGAATGGCCGTACGCTGGCGCTGGCCGCCGGACAATTCGTTGGGGTACTGGTCTTTTACCTTGCTCAGGCCCCATTCCTCCAGATGCCGTTCGATAGTTTCCTTGTTTTCCTTTTCGCCTTTTTTGGAATGGCGCATAGCAAAACGCAAGGCCTGGTACACGGTTTTGTGCCGGAAAAGCGTATACTTCTGATCGACAAAGCCGACCTCGCCTTCGTGGACTTCCTTTAATTCGATGGCGCCCTGATCGCTGTTGTATTTGGCAATGTCGGGTACGAGAACCTTGCCGGTAGAGGGTATCTCCAGGCCGGTGAGCGAGCGGAACAGCGTGGATTTTCCCCGGCCTGAACGCCCCAGA
>JAKLJF010000876.1:0-332 GCA_023151335.1 Thermoanaerobaculia bacterium
GTGGCAATTACGCCGGTTACGGCAGGCCGGCGGCGAAAAAGGAAATTGAGGACGATGTTACCGCCCATCGAATGGCCGTACAGGAAGAGCGGCAGACCTGGATACAAACGCCGGGTTTCTTCCAGCGCCTGTCCCACGTCGTTCAGCAATACGTCGAGGTTTTTGGCATGGCCGCGCCGGCCTTCGCTGTGGCCGTATCCCTGCTGATCATAGCCGACGACCGCGATATCTTTGGCATTGAACCAGCGGCCCAGGTGTTCGTAGCGGCCGATGTGTTCGCCCTGACCGTGAATCAACAGAATAACGGCCCGGGGCTGGGCCACTGCCCAATG
>JAKLJF010000876.1:342-2557 GCA_023151335.1 Thermoanaerobaculia bacterium
AATGCAGGGCATGAAGGTGCATACCCTCCGCATTTTTCCAGGATAACTCGTTCATTTTTAGTGGTTAAAATATTTCTTCTCGTTGTTGGAAAAGGAAACGACCCGGGCTTTGGGGTACTTCGGCAGGGCTTCTTTCCGCATAAATTGCTGTGCCTCCGGCAAGGTGTGGAATGCGCCGATAAAATAACAATACTGCCCGCCGGCTTCCTGGCGCAGGAATATCGGATCGTATTTCCGGAGCGTGGCATGACCGGCAGCCAGGGGCTTGTCGGCGCACATAACTTCAACGGTGTAGCCGATAAAAGTGCCGGGCAGGGGCTGAGGTACGTACTGGTTGCCATCGCTGAGTTCGGGGAAATAATCGACGCCCGCTGCCTCCGCGTTTTCCGGTTTGGTTTCTTCCACCGGCGTGGCGTTCCCGGTATCCGCTGATAAACTGGCAAAGGTGGGTTTGGCCAGGTCCGGCTTGCGGGCCGTGGCCGGCGCCTGCTTCAGGGTGATCGACTGTCCGCCGAGGATCAGCCATTGATTCCGGATATCTTCGTCGGCCGGAAGGCCCAGTACCCGCAGTTCTATCCGCCGGTTGGCGCGTTTTTCTTCCTCCGAACAACGCACCCCGCGCCGGCACCGGTTGAGGGGTTGGGTTTCGCCGTAACCTTTGGCTTTGAGCCGTTTGGCCGCGATACCCTTCTTGACCAGGTAAGCGGAAACCGCGGAGGCGCGTTGCTGTGAGAGCCGCAGGTTGTAGGAAGCGCTGCCGCTGGCGTCGGTATGGGCGCCGATGTCGAGCGTTACTGCGGGGCTTTTTTTCATCAATAGCGCCACTTCATCCAGTTCAGCGGCAGCGCCGCCGCGAATAGCCGATTTCTCTTTGGCAAACTGTACATTAGGCAACACGATGCGCAGTTCAGCCGGTTTTTGGGGCTTTTGCGCCTGTAGGTAGCCGGCTGCAAACAGCAAGATCCAGTATATGTATCTTTGGATAATTTTCATTTTTCCCATGACCGGTATTTAGCGGTCCGGTCGTAGATGTGATACAGAATTGCTTTGTCCAATTCATTAAAAACAACGTTCCGGCGGGCCATGACCCGTTCGGCGGTTTCGCAGGCGTCGGAAAAGCGGTATGTGCGATATCCCGATTCAACGCCGCCCCAGGCGAAGTCGGGCACAAAATTGCGGGGATAACCGGCGCCGAACACGTTGGCAAAAACGCCAACCACGGTACCGGTATTGAACATGGTATTGATACCGCATTTTGCGTGGTCGCCCATCATCAGACCGCAAAACTGAAGACCGGTACTGACGAAACGTTCATCTTCGTAATTCCAGAGTTTTACCTCGCTGTAATTGTTCTTCAGGTTGGAAGTATTCGTATCAGCGCCGATATTGCACCATTCACCCAACACGGAATCGCCAAGATAACCATCGTGCGATTTATTGGAATTGGCCAGCATGATGGAGCGGGAAATTTCTCCGCCGGCCCGGCAACCGGGGCCGATCGAGGCAGGACCGTAAATCCGCGTACCCATTTTAATGATCGCTTCTGGGCCGATGGCCACCGGGCCGCGCAGAACGCAGCCTTCCATTACTTCTGCATCGCGGCCGATATAAATGGGGCCATTGGTAGCATTAAGGATGCAACATTCCATTTTAACGCCTTCCTCGATGAAAATAGCCGAAGGGTTTAACAACTGGTTGGTGGCTGATATTTCCTTCGATTTGCGTCCGCGCGTGAGCAATTCAAAATCATCGGCAATAGCCTGCTGATTCATCCGGGTGAGTTCCCAAAGCCGGCTTAGCCGGGCCAGTGATATATTTTTTTCCAGTTCCTGACCCTGCAGTTCCCGTACCTCTTCATCTTCGATCAGCGCCTCGAATTGGGCTTCGTCGAGGCGGGCGGCCACCAGTTCGCCGTCGGAAAGAAGGGCTTCATTCATGTCCATCTGTTCAATCCGCCGGCACAGGGTTTCATTGGGCAGGATACCGGCGTTTATGATCAGATTCTCGGCCTCCACCCGGATCGGGTATTTTTCCTGGAGGTATTCCTGGGTAATATAGGATACGGAGGCACGCAGGTAGCGCTCCCACTTTTCCCGTACAGTAAGTATGCCCAGACGCAATTCGCCCATGGGCCGGGTGGCGGTAAGGGGCAACAAATGATTACGGGCATCGGAATCGAACAGAATAAGGTTGACCATCTGGCGTAAGATAAGAA
>JAKLJF010000877.1 GCA_023151335.1 Thermoanaerobaculia bacterium
AACGGCGTACCGTTGTCGGTGGATACTTTGTAGAACTGGGTGACGGGGAGGTTGGCTTTGAATTCCCAGGTTTTGGCGAAGTCCCAGGTTTCGTAGATGCCGCCGTCGCAGCCTACGCGCAGGTGGTCGGTGTTGTCGGGATCGATCCAGATGCAGTGGTTATCGATGTGTTTGTTGATCTCGCCGAGGTTGCGCACGGTTTTGCCGCCGTCGTCGCTCAGGCGGTAATAAGTGTCGGTGATAAAAATGCGGTGCAGGTTCTTCGGGTCGCAGGTGAGTTCCTGGTAATAGTTGCCGCTGGTTTGGGTGTCGCTCATTTTTTCCCAGCTGGCGCCGCGATCGGTGGAGCGGTAGATGCCGCCTTTTTTTTCGGGGGCTTCCACCACGGCGTACACGTAATCGGGGTTGACGGGCGATACGTCGATACCGATACGGCCCACGTCGCCGGAGGGCAGGCCGTCGAGTTTTTTCCAGCTGGCGCCGCCATCGGTGGATTTATACACAGCCGATTCGGGGCCGCCGCCGATATAGGTGAATACTTTGCGCTGGCGCTGGTGGAAAGCCGCGTAGAGCACTTTGGGGTCGCGGGGGTCCATCACGAGGTTGTTGCAGCCGGTGTATGGGCTCACGGATTTGACGCAGGTCCAGGTTTCGCCGCCGTCGGTGCTTTTGTACACGCCGCGGTCGCCGCCGTCGCTCCACACGGGGCCGTAGGCGGCTACATACACCGTATTGGGGTTGGTGGGGTCGATCACGATGTTGGCGATGTGCTCCGAGTTTTTCAGGCCCATGTTTTTCCACTTTTTACCGCCGTTCTCGCTTTTATACACGCCGTCGCCGTAGGCTACCGAGCGCTGGTTGTTGTTTTCGCCGGTACCCACCCACACCACGTTGGGGTTGGTGGGATCGAGCGCGACGCAGCCGATGGAATAGGAGCCTTCGCCGTCGAAAATGGGCGTGTAGGTGGTGCCGGCGTTCATGGTTTTCCACACGCCGCCGGAAGCGACGGCCACGTAATATTCCGCGGGGTTGCGCGGGTTCACGGCGAAATCGCTGATACGGCCCGAAGTGACGGCCGGGCCGATGCCGCGAAAACTCAGGCCACTATAGGTGCCGGAATTGAGCCAGGCGGGTTTTTCCGGTTTTTTGGCCGCCGTAGTGTCTTTTTTAGGCGTAGCCGTGTCTTTTTTTTGGGAAAAGAGGGGGAAGGAAAGCAAGGTAAAACAAAAGAAGAGGGTGAAAAGTCTGAGCATGGTTAGGTTGGTTTGTAAATAATTACGCAATACAAATTTGGCCAAATGTAGGGTGTATTTAGGTGTGTTCATTTTGTTTATCCGGGGCAAATATGGAGGAGAAGGGCAATTTTGGATGAATGGCCATACCGGAGGGGAGAAATAACCGAAAATTTGCCTTTGCGGTTGTTATGATTAAGGACAATCCTTGTGGTGTAATGGCCGGCTCTGCCGCGGTGGGAAGTGGTTTCAAAAAAAAATTCCCCTGATTGGTCACAAAAGAATATTTCAGGATATATTCGCTGTGTCGGGTATTTATCTGATTTCCCGGATGTTAAAATATTAATGAAAACAGCCACCGGTAAAAAAGAATTAGATCGAGTTGCTGCCGCCGTTCCAGGAAAACAAAACGGGCAAAAACTGCATGCCAATTTGCAGGATAACCGCGTACAACAATCGGAGCAGGCCGCACTTCAGGCTGTAGCCGATGACAGCCGGCGAATGAAGTATCTTCAGACCGTGCAAAAAACAGCTGACTTGCAAAATGCAGCCGGCTGCGTTGTTCCAGTGGTGCAACGGCGTATGGGATTGGAAGCAGAAATGAGGCGAGTGATTAAAAGTCCAGAAGATCAGTTTATCGATGAAGGCGATACCCAATTGATCGATCACCAATATTTTACGCTTGTAACCGACCATTTTCAAGGGACTTCCAACATGGAGTTCGTGTTGAAGCACTTTGACCAGCTCACAGGGAATGAAGCAGAAGCAATTGCAGCCCTTACAAACCGTATTCAGGCTATGCGCGCCTTTGCACAACAATTGTATGCGCACAATAATCGCAGGCTGGGCGATATTCCAGGTGTCGGGCAGGGGCCGGAGGATGTGTACAGGCCCAACCCCGTCGACTATACAGACAAATTTAGGAACCGTATCCGTTTTAACAGCCAGGATGCCGTTGCCGCCGCGCCGCCGGAACCTGACGATAACAGATTATACGTGCATTATACGGTGGGATTCCATCCAAGGCATTGGTTGAAAATGGTGCGCGACATACATGCCGTAACACGGGCGGATACCGATTCGAGCCGCCCCAGGACTTTAGCCGGCCATGCGCTGGATCTCGTGAACACTTATAACAATCCCCGTCTCTCTCTGGCCGAAATCCAGGAAGCAAGAGGACACCTGGCACTGATGTACATGGAAATGAGCGTGTGGGTAGACCGCACAGTCGACACCGGAATGAAAAGAGCAAAATTAATCAGAGACAGAGTTAGAGCCGAGGTAGAGAAAATTAAACAAAAAATAGCGAATATTAAGGGCAATCC
>JAKLJF010000878.1:0-1818 GCA_023151335.1 Thermoanaerobaculia bacterium
ATCCAGGGTTACGAATGGGCTTTTGATTCAGGGCTCAGCGGGCAGGCGAGGGTAAATCTGGCAAATGCGGTAGGTTTTTTTGGAGTGTGGCGGAAGAGCCTGTAGAAATGCGATAAAATCCGGTATTTTGTTGATAAAGCTTACCCTACCTTTGCGCCACAAACAAACACCTGACAAATAAATGCCCACTCCATCCCACCGTAGCCAGCAGGCGCACAGCTCTCCCATCCGCAAACTTGCCGCTTATGCCGACCAGGCCAAAAAAGACGGCAAACAGGTATGGCACCTCAATATCGGTCAACCCGACATCCTTTCCCCGCGGCAGGCCCTGCAGGCCGTGAAAGAGAACGACCTGAAATTGCTGGCTTACAGCCCATCGGGCGGCACGGCGTCGTACAGGGAAAAGTTACCCCGGTATTACCACCGCATCGGCATCGATATTGTACCCGACGACATACTGGTCACCAACGGCGCCTCCGAAGCCATTTTGTTTGCTTTGCTGGCCTGCCTGGAAGCCGGCGAATCGGTACTGACGCCGGAGCCGTTTTACGCCAATTACCTGGGTTTTGCCGGTATGGCCGGCGTGGAAGTAAAACCGCTGCCTACCCGGATCGAAAACGGGTTCGCGTTGCCCGCGGTGGAAGATTTTCACCGGGCCATTACGCCCGGTGTGCGCGCTATCCTGTTGTGTAATCCGAACAACCCTACCGGCACGGTCTATCCGGAAGCTATGTTGCGTGCCCTGGCGGAAGTAGTGATCGAGCGGGACCTGTTTCTGCTGGTCGACGAGGTGTACCGCGAGTTCTGTTACGGCGAAACGCCGTTTTTTTCCACGCTGAACCTGCCCGGCCTGGAGGAGCACGTCGTGGTACTGGATTCCATTTCCAAACGGTTCAGCGCCTGCGGTGCGCGGATCGGCGCCTTGCTGACGCGCAACCGCGAATTGCTGGCCGTCATTCAGAAGTATGCTGAAACCCGGCTCAGTCCCCCAACTTATGGGCAAATTTTTGCTGAAGCTACGCTGGATACGCCCGATACCTATTTTGAAACGGTAAAGGCCGAATACCAACGCCGGCGCGACCTGCTGTACAGCCGGCTGAGCGTCATGCCGGGCGTGACCTGCTACCTGCCGGAAGGCGCTTTTTACTTTTTCGCCCGTTTCCCGGTTGACGATGCCGATCGATTCTGCCAATGGTTGCTGGAAGACTTTTCCTATCGCAATCAAACGGTCATGCTGGCGCCTGGCTCGGGCTTTTATGGTTCGCCGGGCAAAGGGACGCGGGAAGTCCGCCTGGCTTACGTACTCAACTGCGACGACCTGAACGCGGCCATGGATTGTCTGGAATACGCCCTGAAGCAATATCCGGGCCGCCTGGATGCGGCGGCGCTGGCCGATGAGACGCCCGCCACTTATTCCCTCAATTGATAAACGCCTGGCAAATTGCGCCCCAGCCCTTCGTAGTCCAGTCCGTAGCCTACTACAAAACGGTTTTCAATATCGAATCCGACATAGTCCACCGCTACGGGAAATTCTGCTGCTTCGGGTTTGCGCAAAAATGTGACGGTGCAGATAGAGGCCGGATTTTGCTGCCGGAGATGATCCAGAAAAAAATGCAGGGTACGGCCGGTATCCACGATATCTTCCACCACAATCAGGTGGCGGTCGCGCAGGTCTTTTTCCAGGCCCATGACCGTTTGTACCGAGCCGCTGGAACGGGTGCCCGCATAGGAGCTCAGTTTGACGAAACCTACCTCGCAATCGCCGTTGAAAGCGCGCATCAGGTCGGAGGCAAAAACAAAGGCGCCACTTAAAATGCT
>JAKLJF010000878.1:1828-2557 GCA_023151335.1 Thermoanaerobaculia bacterium
CGTTTTATCCTTGTATTTTTCAGTTAGCTCGGCGCCCAGTTCCCGGACGCGTTCCTGCACCTGCTTTTCCGATAACAGCGTGACGAACATCAGGTCGTGCAACTGCACGTGGTCGGTTGGGTTCGTGTAGGTTTCCATGCAAAGCAAGTTTGTTCCGGCAAATATCCAGATTAGAAAGGGAAAATACCCCGTTAACCACAATGTTTTACTTTCGCCACCATAATTCCGTCCACCGTCCACCGTCCACCGTCCATGCTCCTCTCCCACCACCACTCCGACCTTCTCGAAGCCGGCTGCGACGAAGCCGGGCGCGGCTGTCTGGCCGGGCCAGTGTTTGCCGCCGCGGTGATCCTGCCGGTGGATTTCCAGCATCCCTTGCTCAACGATTCCAAACAACTGACCGAAAAACAACGCGACGAACTGCGCATCGTGGTAGAGCAGGAAGCCTTGGCCTGGTGTGTGGCGCAGGCCACACCGGAAGAGATCGACCGCGTCAACATCCTTCAGGCTTCTTACCTGGCTATGCACCGGGCCCTCGACGGACTCATCCAACGCCCCGGGTTTATTCTGGTGGATGGCAATCGCTTTCGTACTTATGCCGCTATACCACACCTTTGTGTGGTAAAAGGCGACGGCATATACGCTTCCATCGCCGCCGCTTCCATCCTGGCCAAAACCCACCGTGATGAAGAGATGTACCGCCTGGCTGCGCTTTTCCCTGCCTACGAC
>JAKLJF010000879.1 GCA_023151335.1 Thermoanaerobaculia bacterium
CGGTCAGATCAACGGCACCACGGGCTACGAAGAAGCCGCGTGCCAGGGTATGATGGCCGGCCTCAACGCCGCGCTGGCCGTAAAGGAACAGGAACCGCTCGTGCTCAAACGCTCCGAAGCTTACATCGGCGTGCTCATCGACGACCTGGTGAACAAAGGCACCCAGGAACCCTACCGCATGTTCACCAGCCGGGCCGAATACCGCATCCTCCTCCGCCAGGACAATGCCGACCTGCGCCTCACGCCCATCGCCCATCGCCTGGGCCTTCACGGCGCCGACACACGCATGGACCGCGTGCGCGCCAAACAACAGGCGGCTGCCGAAATTGAAAACTTTTTCCGCAACGCTTCTATCGGCCCCGAGGAGGTGAACGGCTACCTGGCCTCCGTCGATTCCGCCCCGGTGCTGCAAAAGGTAAAACTATACAACATCCTCCTGCGCCCGCAAGTCAACATCGGCTCGCTGGCCGCTGCTGTGCCCGAACTGCAACGCTTCCTGGCGCCCTTCGATCCGGAATTCGTGGAACTGGCCGAGATCAATATCAAATACGAGGGCTACATCCGCAAGGAAGAGGAAATGGTGCAACGCATGAACCGCCTCGAGGACGTGCGCCTGCACGAAAATTTCGACTACCGCGCCCTGCAGGCCCTCAGCGCCGAAGCCCGCGATAAACTTTCCCGCCACAAACCGCGCACCATCGGGCAGGCCAGCCGTATTTCAGGCGTCAGCCCGGCAGATGTGAGCGTGCTGCTGATCCATTTGGGGCGGTGAAGGGAGGGGTTTATGAGGGTTTATGAGGGTTTATGAGGGTTTAGATAGTTTAGAGGGTTTAGAGGGTTTAGATAGTTTAGAGGGTTTAGTTATTGGATTTATGAAAAAAGACAACGCGCTCATTCTCGTCACCGGCGGTACCGGTTTCATCGGCTCTTACCTTATACGTTTATTAGTCAAAAACGGCTACCGCGTACGCGCCCTGCGCCGGGCAGGCAGCCCGATGGATCTGGTACAGGAAGCCGCTGCTCAGGTGGAATGGGTGGAAGCCGACGTCACCGACATTGTCGGCCTGGAAGACGCATTTGCCGGCGTGACGCACGTATGCCATTGTGCGGCCATGGTTTCCTTCCACCCGCGCGACGTGCAGCGCATGATGAACATTAACGTGGAAGGTACGGCCAATATCGTTAACCTCTGCCTGCACTTCGGCGTGCAAAAACTGGTGCATGTCAGCAGTATCGCCGCCTTCGGTCGCTCCAAAGCGCGCCCGAACCTCGACGAAAACTGCAAGTGGATACAAAGCAAGGGCAACAGCCAGTACGCTATCAGCAAATACCAATCGGAGCAGGAAGTGTGGCGGGGCGACGCCGAGGGGCTGCCGGTGGCAATCGTCAACCCTTCGGTGGTGCTGGGCAGCGGGTATTGGAATATCGGCTCCGGGCGTATCTTCAAACAATTGCACGACGGGCTGAAATTCTGGTCGATCGGTAATACCGGATTTGTAGACGTGCGCGATGTGGTCCAGTACATGCTACTGCTGCTGGAAAGCAATGTCAAAGGCGAACGCTACATCCTGAACGCGCAAAACATGCCTTTCCGCGACCTGTTTTTCATGGCGGCCGACGCTATCGGCGCCAAACGGCCCTTTATCAAAGTAACGCCCCTGCTCGCCCAGGTAGCCTGGCGTGTGGAATGGCTTAAAGAAAAAATTACCGGCGCCGAACCCGTGGTGACCCGCGAAAGCGCCACTGCCAGTGTGTCGTCGTATTACTACGACAACGCAAAATCCCTCACTATGCCGGGCTTTTCCTATCGCCCCATCGAACAAACCGTGCGGGAAACGGGGACGCAGTTCCTGGAAGCAGTAAAAGACGGATTCCGGGCGCGGGTCTTACCCTTGTAAGGCTAAAGTCTGGTTTTCCTATACCTTTCCCGGTTGGCAAAGCGTATTTCGCCAATTTTTTTCCGGATATAGGTTTCCTTTTCCGACTCGGGCAATTCCGGTAAAACATCTACTTCCGGCCGGTCCCGAAACCTGAAATAATCCTCCCGGGAATCGTTATCCGGGGGATTCACGCCAAAAATCAGGTTGTTGGCCGGTACCGTGAGACAGGCCAAACTCCAGTTTTGCTCTTTTTTCTTTTTCACTTCGAAAAAATAAATCATGGCCGGGCGATTCCAGCGGCTGGCCTTATGACTGCTCCGGTACCGGATGGAGTCCTGCTCCCGGATTTGATCGCGGGCTTCATCCACCAAAATCGACCGCAACAGGGCTATGGTGTCGGAAAACCAGGCAGTGTAGGACGACAGCAACTCAACCTCGGCCAGTTGACGGTACAGGTGGATACGTGTGCGGTCGTCTTTCGTATACGAACGCAGGGTCTCCGGCGGAACAGCCTGGCCATGTTTCAACAGCAGGCACCATGCTGTGATGCAGACCATTTTTTCCGGACTTCGGGTAGCATCCATAAACAGATTTTTCACCTGGGCGTTTTTGGAAATAAAAGGCGCCAGCAGCCGGAGGTTGCGTCCCAGGTCGGCAGGAATACCGCC
>JAKLJF010000087.1:0-2117 GCA_023151335.1 Thermoanaerobaculia bacterium
ACAATGGTTTTGAAATTACGAATACCCATCCGTCTTTGGGCATGTTCGATCCCTCGGCCTCGGACGGTTTTTCGACCTTCGGCGCCGGCTTCCCCTCGACGACCGTGAACGATTATCACCCGTATATTTCCAAAACCAACGGCGGCACATGGGATTTGGGCTGGGTCATGTCGACCAACGGCTACGTCACCCAAACGACAAGCTTCGTTTGGGGCAACCACTCCGGCAACGGGGCGGGCAACTCCGCAACCCAAACCTTCCCCCTGAATCAGCCGTTTCTGGCTACCGGCTGGTGGGACCCCACACAGACGAACAAAAATCACATGAGTGTGAACGGGAAAGCGCCCGGTACTATTAATGTAACTTCCACCTCTTCCGTCGGACATCCTTTGGCGATCGGCTATGCCCAGGGCTACGGATTCAACGGCAAACTGGGCGAAGTGATCTACTACAACATCAACCTGAACCCCACCGACCGGCAAAAGGTCAACTCATACCTGGCGCTCCGGTACGGTATTACCCTCGATCAAACCGCGGCTACCAATTACTTAGCCTCCAATGCCGCCGCGATCTGGGATGCCGCGACCAATAGCGGCTACAACAACAATATAGCGGGTATCGGCAGGGACGACGCCTCGGGTTTGCAACAAAAACAATCGCAATCCCAACTCCAGGGCTTCCAGCCGGTGATCGGCAATGCCAATCAACTCTCCGCCACCAATGCGGCCCACACGGGCGCCTTCTCAACCAACGGCAGTTTCCTGCTGTGGGGTTCCGACAACGGCGCCGCTACGTTCGGCACGGCCTACGCCTTTTCGGGCATGAGCCACCGCCTCACCCGGATATGGAAAACGCAGGAAACCGGCACGGTCGGTTCGGTGAAAGTTGCCGTTCCGGCTATGAGCTTTCCGGGCAACGCCTCGCAACTGCACCTGCTGGTGAGCGGCGACGCCACATTCGACAACGGCGACCAGAAAATCGCCATGAGCATGGAATCTGTGGGCGGTGTGAATTACTACACGGCCACGGTGGACTTTTCCAGCGGCCAGCATTTCACGTTTGGCGCATTACAAACCTCGCCGGGCTGTGTAGCTGCCAACCTGCTCACCTGGTACAAAGCCGCCAATGGCGTGACTGGCGACCCGGTCTCCGCCTGGCAGGATGCTGTGAACGGTTATGATGTACTTCAAACAAATGCAGCCCACCGGCCGGCATTTCAAAGCGTGGCCATGAACTTCAACCCGGCCCTGCTTTTCGACGGCTCGAACGACCACCTGGAATACACCGCGGGTCGTTTTATCAGCACCACCAGCCCCGGCACCATGTTCGGAGCGGCCACCAATGCCGGCGACGGCGGCTATGAAAACCTGGCCGACCTGGGTATCGACAACCCGCACATGGGCAAACTGAACGCCGAGCAGATCATGTGGATGAACGGCTCGGCGCCGGTACAAATCCTTAAACCCGGCAACTTCGCCACCGACCGTTCACACGTCTGGGGTTACTTCTGGAACGGCGGTGGTCCAAACGTTGGCTCCGGCCTGCGCCTCAACGGAATGGAGCATTACGATCCTAATACGGAGGCTACCCTCGTGGCAAACAGTGGTTATGTAGACGGCCTGTGGACCATCGGCGCTTATGACGGAGTGGAAACCTGGAATGGCCTCATCAGCGAGATCATCCTCTACGACCGCAACCTTGCCGTTTGGGAAAAAGACAAGATTGAAACCTACCTGGCTGTCAAATATGGCAACACCCTCTCACACAACTATTACGCCGGCGACTGGAATGGTACCAGCGGCACTACGCTCTGGACCCTCGGCGGCGGCTACGATAACGACATCGCCGGCATCGGTCGCGACGACTGCCAGGGCCTTAACCAAAAACAGTCCAGATCCGCCAATCCGGGCTTTCAGCCGGTTATCGGCAACGCGAACCAGTTGGCCGCTTCCAACGCCGACCATACGGGCGATTTCACAAGCAATGGTAGTTTTCTGTTCTGGGGTTCCGACAACGGCGCGGCTACGTTCGGCACAACATACGCCTTTTCGGGCATGAGCCACCGCATCACGCGGATATGGAAAACACGGGAAACCGGCACGGTGGGTTCGGTGAAA
>JAKLJF010000087.1:2140-12012 GCA_023151335.1 Thermoanaerobaculia bacterium
GTAGGCGTATTGGCTTCGGATTTCCCGGGCAACGCCACACAACGGCACCTGCTGCTGAGCAACGACCAGATATTCGACAACAGCGATACCAAAATCGCCATGACCCTCGAAACGCTGGGCGGCGTGGACTACTACACTGCCACGACGGATTTTACCAGCGCGCAACATTTTACCTTCGGCGCATACATCGTTTCGCCGGGTTGCGTGGCCGGGAATTTAAAATTGTGGCTGAAAGCCGACAACAGCAACCTGACGGGCGATGGATCGAGCGTGACGACCTGGCAAAACGCCCTGAGCGACGGATATGACGTCGTGCAACCGGCGGGAAGCGGCCAACCCAGGTTTTACAATACTACTGCCGGGAACTTAGTCAACTTCAACCCCGCGCTTAGTTTCGACGGCGGCGACGAACTGTACAACACCACGCGGCTGTTTTCCAACACGGCCCCGTATTCGATGATGGCCGTGGCCGTCGACCGGCGTACCAACCCGGCAGAGGTCAGAGGCCCGCTCGGCTTACACTACTCGAGCGGCGACTGGCCGAATTTGGAATTCCACACCGGTGGCGCTACGCCCAACGGCTGGCGGCCATGGAGTGGCGTTGACGGTCATTTTAATAACAGCACGGCGCCTACTTACAGGCTCGGCCTGGGCGCCGGCAACCAGGGCGGCAACATCGTCGGCCTGACCACTAATAATATTGCAGGAGGATCCGACAACCTCATCAGTTATGTCAATGGTTTCAAGGAAAACACCACGATAAGTTCAAACCAGACCGTACATTTTGGCAACGGTATTTTCGTAGGTTCAACCGGCGGCGAGGAATGGCTGGGTTTGATCCCGGAAGCCATCGTATACGACCGGCAACTCACCGACGCTGAAATGCAACGGGTATATTCCTATCTGGCGATTAAATACGGTATCCCGCTGGCTCAAAATTACCTCGCGGGCAATGGCGCCACTATTTGGACCGCGGGCGGCGGCTACGACAACGGCATTGCCGGCATCGGACGCGACGACTGCCAGGGCCTGCACCAAAAACAGTCCAGAAGTGAAATCTCCAATTATCAGCTGACCATAGGGCACAACAATCAGATCGCCGCGAGCAACGCCGCGCACACGGGTAGTTTCAGCGCCGACGCTTCGTTTCTGATCTGGGGCGACAACAACGGGGCTATTGCCGGTACCAGCGCCGGCCTGACTGCCCAGGTAACGGCAACCGGGGTGAACGCCTGGACGGCCCGGAAATGGAAAGTAGTGGAAACGGGCACGACTGGCAGCGTTAAACTGCGCCTGCCCTACCTCCCCGGCGGTTTTGACGGCACAGCAACCCTGCGCATGATCATTGCCGACGACGCGGGCTTTACAAGTAATGTTTCGGCCGTAAACATGACGCAAAACGGCAACTACTACGAGCTGAACTACGATTTCAACGGAACCAAGTACATTGCCTTCGGCCAGCAACTGCCTGACAGCGACTCGGACAACGTTGTGAATCTCTACGACCTCGACGACGACAACGACGGCATTCCGGATGCCACCGAAAACTTTTGCCCAACTCTTGCTCGCTGGACCAACTGGACTTCGGTCACGACAGGTCAGTCAGCCACGGGTAGTTTGGCGCTAAACTCCGGAACAATCGACGTTACTTACACCTCCACGCAGGTACAATCCATCCAGATTCCAAGCTATTTCAACCTTGGGGATGCTTACGGCGGGACTTTGCCCAATACCAGCGTCGATGGCCTTCAGGCGCATCATGGGGCGGGTCTTACGCACACCTATACCTTTAGCGGGCCGGTCCAAGACCCCATTCTCCTTTTCTGGAGCATGAACGGCAACAGCTTTACCTTCACCCAACCCTTCCAGGTAGTGGGTTCTTCCGCCGGGATAACTACCGGCGGGGGAAATACGGTGCTCATTGGTCAGCCCGGAGAGTGTAATGCCGCGATCAGGTTTCTTGGAACCTATACGTCTATTTCCTACACTTCCGCCATCTTGGAAGGCTGGACGGGCGTTACCGTGGGAACGGCGGACTGCAACGGCGCCTCCGTGTGCGATTACTATGCTTCCTGGATCGACTGGAACAGCGTAACCCCGGGCAATTCGGCCACGGGTACGGTAAACGTCGACGGGTCGACCATAACGGCCACCTATACCTCCACCCAGGTACAATCCATCCAATTACCTCCTTATTTCAATCTTGGCGAAGCGTACAACGGCTACATACCCCCATCGGGTACCGAAGGTTTGCAGGCGCATCACGGGGCCGGCATCACCCACACCTATTCATTCAGTCAGCCGGTGACCGATCCGATATTGGCGTTCTGGAGCTTTAACAGTAATTCCTTCACCTTTACCACGCCTTTTGAATTGGTAGGGCATAGTCCGGGTGTTTCTACCGGCGGCGGCAACACGGTACTGGTTGGGCAAGCCGGCGAATCTAACGCGGCCATCCGGCTAATCGGAACGTTTTCCACCATATCTTATACCTCCGGTATATTGGAAGGCTGGACGGGGGTAAACGTGGGCCTTACCAGCTGTAAAACAGCAGATTTTGATAACGACGGTATTGCCAATCGACTGGACCTCGACAGCGACGGCGATGGCATTCCCGACAATATCGAAGCGCAAACTACGCCGGGCTACATTGCCCCGACTGGTACGGTAGATGCCAATGGCGTAGACCTGGCTTACTCCGGCGGGCTTACCCCGGTCGGTACCGACAAGGATGGGGAAAAGGATTATCTCGATACCGACTCCGATAATGATCTCGTGGACGATACGGACGAGGCAGGCCTGACGCTCTCCGGCAGCGATAACGACCTTGACGGCCTGGATGATGCTGTCGATACGGATCCGAACAACTTCGGCCCTGTGAACGCCGGTATTACCGATGTGCTGAACGCATATCCGAACAACGGATCGGATGTGTTGTGGCGTTATATTCCGGCGCCCGGTTGTGTTGCCAATAGTTTGAGCCTTTGGTTGAAAGCAGATGTCGGCCTGACCACAGGCAGTACTTTGACATGGGAAGACCAGTCATGGTCTGACAATCTGGCTTCTCAGTCTGTTGCCGGCAATCAGCCTGTATTGAATTCTAACGCAATTAATTTTAACCCATCGTTAGTATTTGACAACAACGGGAACGACTTTTTGAACGTGGCTTCGCCGGCACTACCTACCGGTAATATTTCCTATTCGGTATTTGGGGTTGCTCGGACGACAATCCTCACCGGAGGCGCATTTGCTTACAATTACATTTATGTGGAAGGCAACAACGCTGGAAATCAGAGGGTGTCCGTCGGCAGGTACAATGGGGTAATGTCGCAGGCCAATTATTTAAACGATCTTAATAATGGCACTTTGGCAACTAATACGCCTTATATCCTGCGTTACACCCGCAACAGCGCCGGCGGCGCACGCGCCAATAGCCTGAACGGAGTACAGGTTGCCAGCGATGTGAATACGGGTCTGAATAAAACAGATATCGCCGGCTATCCGCGCGTTGGTAACACCACTGCCGGTGCGGGTGAGGAAAGTTGGGATGGCGATATATCGGAGGTGATTGTTTACCAAGGGATTTTGACGCCTGCCCAATATCAGCGGATAGAATCTTATCTTGCTGTGAAATACGGTATTACCATGGCCCAAAATTACCTCGCAGGCAGTGGCGCCACCATTTGGACCACGGGCGGCGGCTACGATCACGACATTGCCGGCATCGGCCGCGAGGATTGCCAGTTGTTACACCAGAAGCAATCGAAAAGCGTCAACAGCGACGCCCTGGTGACCATCGGCAACGTGGATATCGCCGCCGACAACGCAAGCAATACGAATGACATGACCGACGAGTCGTTTATGCTCTGGGGCAATAACAACGCGGCCGCAGCCTTCAACACCGCGCTCCCCGGCACCAGCCTCAAGCGCTTGGCGCGTATCTGGAAAATCCAGGAAACAGGCACGGTGGGCACGGTGAAAATCCGCATCCCGGCGTCGATGTTTTTCCAACCGAACCCGAAGCTGATCCGCAGCGCCGATGCGACTTTTGATAACTCGGACACCCAAATCGGGCTGACCGATGACGGCAACGGCAATTACGAAGCCGCCATCGATTTTGCCAACGGCGATTTCTTTACGTTTGCGCAGGAAAACCCGAATGCCCTCGATACCGACAACGATGGCATAGCCGACGTAGTCGACCTGGACGATGACAACGACGGTATCCTGGATGTAATGGAATGCCCGGGCACGGTGGTTTTCGTCCGTCAGCACCCCGGCACGCCCGGCGGGTTGTTCCAGTTTCACTTCAGCAAAGGCACCGGCCATTTCGATCCGCCGGTGACGACCAACCACACGATCGCCGATTTCGGAACGGAAACGACAGCGGCGGATTTCGTGTCCGATGTCACCAGCGATGGGGTTGTCGACCTCATTCGCTTGCATACGGGCGGCCTTATCACGGTATACCAGGGTACAGGCAGCAGTTTCAACACCACACCGCTGTCTTCGCAGAATTTCGGCGGCACGGAAAATGCGGGCAATACTTCTAACAGGAGTTCGCATATGGCCGACGTGAACAGCGACGGCAATCCCGACATCGTTTATGTGCGTCAGCACACCGGTACGCCCGGCGGCTTGTTCCAGGTATACCTTGGAAACGGCGACGGCACCTTCGATGCGCCGGTGAATACCAACCACACGATATCCGATTTCGGCAACGAAACGACTGCCTGGGATTTTGTGGCCGACGTTACGGGCGACGACATAGCCGACCTGACCCGGTTGCATACCGGCGGTATCATCACCGTTTATCAGGGTATAAATGGCGGTACGTCCTTCAGTACCACGCCGTTCTGGACACAGACGTTTGGCGGCACTGAAAACTCGGGTTGCACCAATGCCAAGAGTACCCACATGGCCGATATGAACCGCGATGGTAAAATGGATCTGGTGTTTGTTCGCCAGCATACCTCAACCCCCGGCGGCTTGTTCCAGGTCTATCTGGGGAATGGCGACGGCACCTTCGCCGCACCGGTTAATACCAACCATACCATCTTTGATTTCGGTACCGATGTTACGGAAATTGATTTCGTGGGCGATGTGACCAACGACGGTATCCCGGATGTCATCAACTTCAACGCCGGGCAGGTTTATCCCGGATTGGCAAGCGGAACCAGTTTCTCCACCACGCCCATAACCATTACCGGTGGCGCCGGCGGAAACAGCAACTCGCAGAGCACACACTTCGTATATTCCAAACGGGATTCCGACGGCGACGGCCTGGCCGATTGTCACGACCTCGACTCCGACGACGATGGTATTCCCGACAATATCGAGGCGCAAAGCACGGCTGGATTCATCGCGCCGACAGGTAATGTAAATGCTTATGGCCTGGACCTGGCTTATAGCAGCGGACTTACTCCCCCGGATTCTGATGGCGACGGCGTTAAGGACTACTTAGACCTCAATTCCGATAATGATCTTCTCGACGATACTGCCGACGCGGGTCTGACACTTTCCGGTACCGATGCCGACAGCGACGGCCTCGACGATGCCATCGACTCGAATACCAGCGCATTCGGCCCGGCCAACGCCGGCATTACCGATGTGCTGAACGCCTACCCGAACAACGGCTCGGAGGTGCTCTGGCGCTTTATTCCGTCGCCGGGCTGTGTGGCGGTTAGTCCCAAGCTCTGGCTCAAGGCCGATGAAGGCGTATATAAAGATGCCGGCATGACCTTGGCTGCCAACGGAGATGTGGTACAACAATGGAACGACCGCAGTTTTTCCGGTATCGGAAATGCCATTGTTCCGGGTGGTTTCGGCCCGCCGACCTACCAGAGCAGCCAGTGGAATTTTAACCCCTCGCTGTTGTTTGACGGCAGTAACGACGCCCTTCAGGTGCCCGTGACGTCTTATTTGAATACGAACAAGGCCACCATTTTCCGGGTATCCGACAGAGCGGTGAGCGGCGTCTGGTCGTTCAGGCTTTATCAGACCGGATTGGATAATGAACTGATAACTGCCGATGGTTTCAATATAAACGAATCGTCTGACGGCAATTTCAAACAGCAAAACCTCAATTTCCCGGCAGGCGTTACCGCGGGCGATCCATACATCCATGTCGGCCGGTTCGGTGCCAATAATACCGATATGCAAAGTTGGGCGAACGGTCTGGAACGCGATGATATTCCGGTAAATTTCGGCTCGCCGACGCATACGGCAAGTGTGAACCGCGCTGCAGTTATTGGCTGGCGTAACAGCGGATCGCCATTCCACTGGAACGGCAACTTCGGCGAAGTGATCGTTTATGCCGAACAATTAAGCGACGCGCAAATTCAACGGGTGAATACCTATTTGGCTATAAAATACGGTATCAACCTGGTGCACAACTATATCGCAGGCGATGGTACGACGATCTGGACCCTCGGCGGCGGCTATGACTATGCCATCACTGGTATCGGTCGTGAAGACTGTCAGAGCCTGCACCAGAAACAATCCAAGTCGGTCAGTGCCAGCGGCATGGTCGCCATGGGCCACGGTACGATTGCCGCCAGCAACGCCGGCAACAGCAACGACCTGACCGACGGTACCTTCTTGCTCTTCGGCGACAACAACGGCGCCATCAACACCTGGATACACACCGACGCGCCCGACGGATACAACCGCGTGGCCCGCGAATGGAAAGTGGCGGAAACCGGTACGGTCGGCACGGTTAAAGTGCGCGTACCCGACGACAGCAGCCCGCTCACCACGAAACTGCCCACCGAAACCGGCACGGTCTACCTGCTGGTGGATGCCGACGGCGATTTCACCGCCGGCGCCACGGCAGTGCCGATGACCCTGGTGGGTACGAACTGGGAAGCCGACCGCGATTTTGCCAACGGCGAGTATTTCAGCTTCGCCATCGCCTGCGCGCCGGTTACGATCAGCACGGAACCGTCGAACTACAGCGGCTGCCCGGGTACCAACACGAACTTCTCGATTACAGCCTCCGGCAGCAGCCTTACCTACCAGTGGCAGGAAGACCAGGGCAGCGGTTTTGCCAACTTAGCCGGCCAGACGAGCAGCACGCTCGCTATCCCGGCAGTAGACGGCTACAGCTACCGCGTGTTGCTGGTTGACAACTGCGGCCAGAAAGATACCTCCGCCGTGGTGTCGGTGAGCCTCCTGCAGGCCCCGGCAATTTCGACGCAACCTATGAATACCGCCGTTTGCGCAGGCAACAACGCCATGTTCAGTGTGGTGGCCACGGGCACAGGCATCACCTACCAGTGGCAACAAAGCACCGACGGGGGCTCCAATTTCAGCAACCTCGCCGGCCAGACCGGCGCCTCGCTGACGCTGAACGCCGTTACCACGGGCATGAACAACTACCAGTACCGCGTCATTGTGGGCGGCACCTGTACTCCTTCGGTTACGTCGACGGCAGCCGTGCTCACGGTGAACAGCGCGCCCACCATCACCGCGCAACCGGCCGGCACGGCCGTTTGCCTCGGCAATACGGCCATGTTCAGCGTGACCGCCACGGGTACGGGCATCACCTACCAGTGGGAACGCAGCACCAACAACGGCGCCAGTTGGAGCGCACTGGGCGGCGCAACAAACGCCAGCTATACCACGCCGGCTACCACGGCTGTCATGAACGGCTACCAGTATCGTGTGGTGGTGACCCAGCCCGGTTGCGGCAACGTGACCTCCAACGCGGCCACCCTGACCGTGGAAGGCGCGATCAGCATCACCGGTCAACCGGTATCCCAGTCGGCCTGCGACGGCGGTAACGCCACCTTTACTGTTGGCGCGTCTAACGGCACGAGCGGTACCCTGGCTTATCAGTGGGAACGCAGTACCGACGGCGGATCCAACTGGTCGAACTTAGCTGGCGAAACCGCCGCCACGCTCAACCTGAGCGGCGTGACCGGCAGCATGCACAACTATCAGTACCGCGTGAAAGTGAACACCGGCGCTTGCCCGGCAGTCACCTCCAACGCGGCTACCCTGACGGTGGAAGGGCCCGTGAGCATCACAACCCAGCCAGCCGATCTCACGCTTTGCGTTGGCGTACCGATTTTGTTTACCGCGGCTGGGTCTGTCCCGAATGGCGTGGTGCAGTATCAATGGCAGCGCAGCACGGACGGCGGCGCGACCTGGGTGAACCTCGTCGGCGAAACGACAGACGCTCTGGGCCCGGGCATTGCTACCGCGGGAATGAACGGCTACAAATACCGCGTGCTCGTGAGCAGCGCCGGATGTTCCGCCATAACTTCCGCGGTGGCTACGCTTACTGTGGAAGGCCCGATTAACGTTACGACAAATCCGGCAAACCAGACCGTTTGCGCCGGCAGTAACGCATCCTTTACCGTGGCTGCAACCGGCGGCGCGGGAACGGTGGCGTACCAGTGGCAGGAGCACAACGGCGTCGGCTGGGCCGACCTGGGCGGCGAAACCAACGCCACCCTGACCCTGACTTCCGTAACGAATGCGAAAAACGGCTACCAGTACCGCGCCAAAGTGACGACGGGCGCTTGCACTGCGTGGGTGAACTCGATCGCCGCCACCCTGACGGTTCAGGGCCCGGTCGCGATCAGCGTCCATCCGGCCAATCAGACTGTTTGTCAGGGCGGCAATGCGAGCTTCAGCGTAACGGCCAGCCCCGGCGTTGCCGGTACCCTCGCCTATCAATGGCAGCTCAGCACCGACGGCGGCTCCAACTGGTCGAATATTGGCGGCGCCACGAGCAGCGCCTTGAACCTGACGAATGTACAGAATACGAATAACGGCTATCAATACCGCGTGCAGGTCAGCACCGGCGCTTGCGCTGCCGTGGCGTCGAACGCCGCTACCCTGACGGTGGAAGGACCGGTAACCATCACCACCCAGCCGCAGGCACAAATGGTCTGCGACGGGCAGGATGCCAACTTCAGCGTAACCGCTACCGGTGGCGTTGCCGGCGCCCTGGCCTATCAATGGCAGGAAAACGACGGCAACGGCTGGGCAAACATGCCCGGTGAAACCGGCGCCACACTGACCGTGCCCGCCGTGGCCGGCGCCATGAACGGCTTCCAGTACCGCGTGCTGGTATCCACCGGAGCATGTAGCGCCGTGACCTCTTCCGCGGCCCTGCTGACCGTCGAAGGCCCGGTCACCGTGAGCCAGCATCCGGCCAATCAAACGGCTTGTGCAGGCGCTTCGGTAACTTTCACCTTCGCCGCCAGCGCCTCGAGCGGCACGTTGGCCTACCAGTGGTACCGCAGCACCGACGGCGGCGGCAGTTATCAGCCGCTGGCCGGCGAAACGGCCACGACCTTGACGATTAACCCGGTTACCGCCGGCATGAACGGTTACCGCTATCGGGTGGGTTACAGCACGGCAGCCTGCGCGGAACAACAGTCCAACTTTGCCAACCTGACGGTGGAAGGCCCGATCTCAATCACGGTGCAGCCGCAAAATCAGTCGGTCTGCGCCGGCTCGAACGCCAACTTCTCTATCACGGCGAGCGCCGGCTCGGGCGCCCTGTCCTACCAATGGCAACTCAGCACCGACGGCGGCAGCAACTGGTCGAATATTGCCGGGGCTATCAATAGTTCCTATACCGTTACGAGCGCACCGGTAGGTTCCAACGGGAATCAATACCGCGTAATGTTGAGTTCCGCCGCTTGCGCGCAAATCGCGTCCAACGCCGCAACCCTCAGCGTGACCGCAGCCGCCACCATCACGACGCAACCGGCCAGCACCACAAAGTGCGCCGGCGAAAATGCGACGTTTACGGTAGTTACCTCCGGCGGCTCGCCCACATACCAGTGGCAGTTGAGCACCGACGGCGGCGGTACCTGGACGAACGTATCCCTCGGTACTTCGGCTACCCTGGC
>JAKLJF010000880.1 GCA_023151335.1 Thermoanaerobaculia bacterium
CGCTAATGCCGGCACAAATCAGCTCAACGCGTTTATCAACCAGGTGAACGCCCATTCCGGCGGCAACATCACCGAAGAAGACGCGGCGGCGCTCATCGCCCAGGCGCAAAGCGTGATCAGTACCGTCGAAAACGGCGGCAATACCGACTGCACCCAGCCGCTGATCGCACTTCCCGGCCCCGGATTTATACAGCCCGGCAAGACCGTGCGTCGCGGCGCAGGCCCCTCGGTGGTACCCAACCCCGCCCGCGGCAGCGCCATCGTTCATCTGGGCGAAATGGCCGGCAAACAAGGCGCCGTCCAACTCTTCGACCAGCAGGGCCGCGCCGTTTGGCAATCGCCCCTGAAAACCCTGGGCGCCATGCACCGCCTCGATCTGAGCGATTTTGCCTCGGGGATGTATTTTCTGCGGGTGCAGCCGGAAGGGGAAGTGGGGGAGGTGGTGAAAGTGACGGTGGAAAAAGAGTAAGGACTTACGACTTGCGATCTGGGGTTGATGACCCTGGAAATTAAAAAGTAAAACATAGAAAGTTTTTATATTTGGCCGGGGCGGGGACGAATGGATTCCCGCCCGGTCTTGTTGGATGGAGGTGTCATCGCGACGCAGGGGCGGTGACATCTCTATTCAAACCAGAAAAAGGGGGGCTCTGACAATAAGACATCTGTTTTTTTTAACACACCAAAAGTCAAAGAAACAAAAAATGCAAACCCGCCGGCAAAATCAAACGGAAGACAAGCCTCCTGCCTCCGGTCATTCGACGGGAGCAAACCTACCGGAAAACCGGGAGGACAAGTTTTCCATTCAAACCCCGCAGATTTCCCTGCCCAAAGGCGGCGGCGCGATCAAGGGCATAGACGAAAAGTTTGAAGTCAACGCGGCCAACGGCACGGCTTCTTTCAGTCTACCCCTGCCTTTCTCGCCCGCCCGCAACGGCTTTATGCCGGCTATCGCCCTGAGTTACAACTCCGGCGCGGGCAACGGCGTCTTCGGCATCGGCTGGGATTTGGGTTTCCCCTCCATCCAGCGAAAAACGGACAAAAAGTTGCCCCGGTACCGGGACGATGAAGACAGCGATACCTTTATGTTCAGCGGGGTGGAAGACCTGGTGCCGTTTTTAACGGTAGACGATGGACAGCCTGCCCCGAATTCTCGGGGGTGGACGGTGGACGAAAAAACGGTCGGCAGCTACCGCATCCGCCGCTACCGCCCGCGCATCGAGGGCGCATTTTCGAGAATCGAAAGGATCACTCATCGGGATCATGGCGTATGGTGGAAAGTGACCACCCGCGAAAACGTCGTGACCTTTTTCGGCAAAAGTCCGGAATACCGCATCGCCTCGGGCTCCCGTATTTTTCAATGGCTGCCGGAGTTGAGTTATGACGACAAAGGCAACTGCGTTTTGTACGAATTCAAGGCCGAAGACGGCGCCGGTTACGGTGCGGCAGTTTACGACGCCAACCGGTTTGATGCGGCTGGTAATCCCCTTTTTATCAACCGGTATCTGAAGCGGGTGTACTATTGCCCCCGCGCGCCTTTCTGGCCGGCGCTGGACACGGCAGACGGCTTGTACCGGACGGCAAACCCCGAAGGCGGCGATTTCCTGATGGAACTGACGCTGGACTACGGAGAACATGGCGCTTTACCGGCGGACATTCAGGGGACGGCCCGGGTCAACTACGTGGGAAATACTGACTGGCCGATCCGGCACGACGCTTTTTCCTCCTACCGCGCCGGCTTCGAAATCCGCACAGCCCGGCTGTGCCGGCGGGTGCTGATGTACCATCATTTTGAGGAGTTGGGCGTCAATTATTTGGTGCGTTCCCTCGATTTAGAGTACCGCGACTGGTCCCTGCAAAGCGAACCGGAACAGGGAAAAAAATTAGAAGTCACTTACTTAGTGTCGGCCACCCAACGCAGTTACATCCGGGAAAACGGCGACAACTACCGTTACCGCGGCCTGCCGCTGCTGGAATTCGGCTACCAGGAATTAGTCTGGAACACTGCCGTGCAGACCGTGGCGCCGGAAGATACCGTCAATGCCCCTGCCGGTCTGAGTTCCGGTTACCAGTGGGTGGATTTGTACAACGAAGGCATTCCCGGCATCCTGACCGAACAGGGCGAAGGCTGGTGGTACAAGGAAAACCTCGGCAACGGCCAGTTCACTCCCGCCAAACCAGTGATCCCCAAACCTTCGTTTACCGGTATTGCCGGCGGCGTGTTGCAACTGCAAGACCTCGAAGCCGACGGCCGGAAACAGGTGGCCGTGAACAGCCCCGGACTAAACGGCTACTTCGAACTCAACGCCGACGACGGCTGGGAATCTTTCCGGGCCTTCGAACAAATCGCCAACGTAGACCTGCGCGACCCCAACACCCGCCTGCTCGACCTGAACGGCGACGGGCAGCCGGAAATCGTCGTCACGGAGGAAAACGTGTTTACCTGGTACCCGGCAGCCGGCGTAAAAGGTTACGACGCGCCCGAACTCGCGCCCAAGTCGCTGGACGAGGAGCAGGGCCCGGCTATCGTGTTTGCCGACCAACTGC
>JAKLJF010000881.1 GCA_023151335.1 Thermoanaerobaculia bacterium
CTTTTTTGGACAGGACGGCGTCGGCTTCAGCGGTGATCGGGCCGTTTGCGGCTTCGGCGATGATTTTCGCCTTGATCCGGTCGGCGTTCTCAATGGTGATCTGATTTTCCAGGGCTGCCGGCACCAGGATGTCGCATTCCACCTCGAGGGCCGCCGAAGGGCCGCCGATATGTTTGGAACCCGGATAACCAATAATCGAACCCGTTTCTTTGCGGAAGGCCATCAGTTTTTCCACGTCGATGCCGTTGGGATCGAAGATGGAGCCTTCGCGTTCGGCGATACCGATAATTTTTACGTCGCCTTCCTGCTGGCTGATGATGGCCGTGTTGCTGCCCACGTTGCCCAAACCCTGCACTACCATGGTTTTGCCGGCGATACCTTTGGACAGGCCGATTTTTTTCATGTCTTCACCGTGCGACATACATTCGCGTGTGCCGTAGAATACGCCCCGGCCGGTCGCTTCTGCCCGGCCGCGTATGCCGTTTTGAGTAACCGGTTTGCCGGTGACGCAGCCGATGGAGTCGATTTCGCCATGGCGGAATGCCTGGTAGGTGTCGAGTATCCAGGCCATTTCACGCGGCCCGGTGCCATAGTCAGGCGCCGGCACGTCGATGCCGGGGCCGATAAAGTTTTTCTTGATCAGTTCGGTGGTGTAGCGGCGGGTGATGTTCTGGAGTTGTTCGGTGGTGTAGTTGGCCGGGTTGATGCGGATGCCACCCTTGGCGCCGCCGAACGGCACATCCACCAGGGCGCATTTGTAGGTCATCAGGGCAGCAAGCGCCATTACTTCATCCTGATCGACGGTTTCAGCGTAGCGGATACCGCCCTTTGTCGGTAGCCGGTGGTGGCTGTGCTGTACCCGGTAGGCTTCGATCACCTGGTAATCGTTGCCGACCCGGATCGGAAAACGGATTTGCAAAACCAGGTTGCATACGCGGATTTGCTCTACCAGGCCTTGCGGAATGTCCGTGTATCGGGCGGCATTGTCGACGTATTGTTCTACACTTTTAAAGAAACTAATTTTTCCGCTCATGTGAGTCATGAATTTGGTGCTCTAATTTGGTTAGCTTGCGTTCGAGCCGGACCAGATACCACACGATGCCCAGAAAAATAACCAGGATAACGGCTACCACCACGTTGATTTTCCCGGTTTCGCGCATGTAATCGCGGTTGCCCTCTGCCCAAACAGCGGGCAAAGATATTGCCAGAAACAGAATGATTATAAAAATTTTCCGCATTTTAAAAAATTTCATGTTGACAAATAAGGTTAGAGGGTTTCTGGTTGGAAGGTTGGAAGGTTGTCCAACCAGAAACCCACTAACCTTCAATTTCCATAACCCTGTCGTAAAGGCGCTGGTAGCGAATGCGCAGCTGGGCTACCCAAAAACCCAGCAGCGTCCAGCCAATAATAGCCGGGTAAAACACCGCGCGCATGGTGTTATCCAGGTCCTGGCTGCCGAATGCCGGATTGCCGGTGGCGCCGGGGTGCAGGCTGGCAAACATGCGGGGCACGATGTACAGCAGGGGCACCAGGGAGGCAAAGGCAAAGACGTTGTACACGGCAGCCAGCCGGGCGCCTTTTTCATATTCCTCGAAAGAGCGCCGGAGGATAAAATAAGCCAGGTAGATAAGCAGGGCCACGGCGGTCATCAGTTGTTTGATGTCGTTGCTCCAGGGCTTGCCCCAGGTGTAGTTGGCCCATACCATGCCGGTAAGCAGGCCCAGTACGCCGAATAACAATCCTGCTTCGGCATAAGCCGAGGCGCGGCGGTCGTTTTCGGGTATGGGATCCCGCAGGTATTTTACGCTGTAAACGACGGAAGCGCCGAACAGGAATAGCAGCACAAACCACATGGGCACGTGGAAATAGGTATTCCGGATACTTTCGTAAATAACGTTTTGATAGGGAAATGAAAAGCCGGTTTGAAGGTGCAGGTTTTCAACGGGATGAGCCGTCCAGGCAGCATCCAGCGCCATGGCAGCCATTCCGGTGTCCTGGCGGAGCTCCACTGCCGAGGGTAGCAGCGAGGCGCCGGCGCCGGGGTGGTCGATAATGGCATTTAAATACACGGTTTGTTTGCCAGCGGGCAGGTTGGCCGGCATATTGAAAACCGCCTCCAGTATCGTGTCGTTGATAGCCCTGAACTGCCGCGCGGCCAGCGCGTGTTGTTCATCGGCATACAGCCAAACCCGGACCGCCTCGCCGGAGGGTTTGGCAAAAAAAGTGTTGTAGCCGTAAAAACGGATATTTACATCCTGACCGGTGCGTGCATAGGCCGGTTCGGCACGCTCGATGCCGGATTTCAGGGGCACTAACAGTCCGGCACACAGGGTGTACAGGATGAGGACGACGGAGAGTGTTTTCCACCACATAATTTAGCAGGCAGTTTGCAGTAGGGTTAATCTTTCCAGATATACGGGAACAAAACAAACGTAAGGGTGATCAGTATGGTGTCGATGGCCAGTAGATTAAGGATATCGCGGGTATAAGAGGTGTCCTGAATGAGACGCAGCGCGATGGAAGAGAGTCGCACCAGCGTGA
>JAKLJF010000882.1 GCA_023151335.1 Thermoanaerobaculia bacterium
GAAGGTGCGGGATATATTCATTGTCGCGAAAACCCGAATGGGTCACGAAAATCCGGTTGGGCAGGGTGGGTGAGGCAATTACCGAGGTTACGTACCGGTTTGGCAAACCGGCGGTTATATTGATCCATTGGCCCTTGGGTTCGGCCCGCCACACGTTGCCATCGGAAGTGCCGGCCAGCAATTTTTCAGCCAGCACCGGCGACTCGTCGAGGCAGGTAATGGTGTGAAAACGGGGCTCGTAAATAACGCCGTCGGTCAGGTCGCCGGAAATCGGTCCCCAGCCGGAGCCATTTTCAGAAAAATACATCCGGTAGGTGCCTGCATACAAGCGTCCCGGCACGTGAGGGCTCATGATGAAAGGCAGATCCCAACTACACCGGTCATCGGTGCCCAGGCAGGGTTCTCCAAAACTCCAGGTGTTGCCGCCGTCAGTTGTTTTGTGTATTTCGCCATTTTGGGTTTCCACCCAGATAAGCTTGGGATCGTTGGGGTGAAAGGCGCTGCGAAAACCATCGGCCGAAAAAACGGACGCCCAGCCGTTGTATATGCTGCTATTGCCTTTCCGAATGCCGTTATCCTGGGCGCCGGCCCAGTAAATGTCAGGCTCGTGCGGGTTGAAGTTGGTGCGGTAGAACTGGGTGGTGGGCAGGTTATTGCTTTTCTTCCAGCCCATTTGGCCGGGCGGGTTGCGGTACACGCCGCCATCGCAACCGAGGTAGCGCACGCCGTTTTCGGCAAATTGCACATCGTGAATATCGGCGTGCGCGTTGGCCGCGGGCTGCCACTGGGTGCTGCCGGCCGCCTTGCGCCAAAGCAGTATGCCCAGAAAATACACCTCTTCGTCGTTTGCCGGATTCAGCCGGATTTTGCCAAAATACCAGCCAAAATTGGCGCAGGCGTCTTCCAGTGCCACGATATTCAGGCTCGTCCAGGTGGCGCCGCCATCGGTGGATTTGTACAGTCCGCCGGGGGTGGACAGGGAGTCGATGTACACGGCATAGAGTTTATTGGGCGTATGCTGAGAAATGGCCAGGCCGGTGCGCCCCATGATGCCGGTAGGCAGCCCTCCGCCGAGCTGCGTCCAGGTGGCGCCGCCGTCGGTTGTTTTATACACCCGCGCATTTGGCCCATAAATGAGCGATTCCTGGTTGTTCCGGATGCGGTCCCAGAAGGAAGCGTACAGGATTTGCGGGTTGAAGGGGTCCATCACCAGGTCGCTGGCGCCGGCCTGCGTACTTACGAATAAAACTTTTTGCCAGCTGAGTCCCCCGTCTAAACTTTTATACACTCCCCGGTGTTCATCACGCACATAAGGGTTGCCCATGATGGCGGCGTACAATACGGCGGAATTGGACGGGTCGACGAGCACCTTGGAAATAATCCCTTCCTGGCCGAGCGCGAGGTAATTCCAGGTTTCGCCCCCGTCGGTACTTTTGTATAAACCGTTGCCATTGAAGGTGATCGCGGGCATATTGGGATCGCCGGTACCGGCGTAAACGACGTTCGGGTTATTGGGGTCGTAGGTAATATCGCCGATGGCGAGCTCCAGCTGGTTGTCGAACACCGGGCGCCAGTTGAAGCCGGCATCCGTTGTTTTAAAGATGCCGCCACCGGAAAACCCGGCCAATACCACGCTGTCGTTTCCCGGTTTAATGGCAATGGCGTTCACCCGCCCTGCCACGTTACCGGGGCCCTGAAGGGTCCAGTCGGCCCCGTTATTGTCGGGTTGGGGAAATTTGCCGTGCTTTTTGATAAATTCAAGCCGCAACCCGGCCAATTTTTTGCGCCAGCCTTTCCAATCAAAATCGCGGTCGGGATAGGAACGCTGGAATGAGAACAGGTCATAAGGCGCGGATTTGTCCCGGAGGCGTTCATTTTCGGATATGCCCGGTGATTTATGGCAGGAAAATGCGACGGCAAGCAGGATAAGGAATAAAATACAGGAGTAAAATCGTGTCATGGGTAAATGTATCGATTAAAAATATACAGCAAAAACCAGGCCCCTTTATATTCCAAAATGTCAGCATTTCTGAAAAAACATTCAAATATCATGGAGCAGCGCCAGCCGGCATATCCCGAAAATCTGATCTTCCATCCGTACAATATCATGCTGTTTTTGTTGTTGTTCGGGCTGACGGCTTTGTTCCTGGCACTGACCATCGGCTATGTGTATATCCGTGTGACGATGGGCGTGCCGCCGGTGCAATTGCCCTGGCTTTTTCTGACCAACACCCTCATCCTGCTGGGCAGCAGTTATACGATGATCCGTGCCCGGCAGCATTATCTTGACGATAACACGAGTGCTTACCAGCATAATCTGAAATATACGATCTGGCTTTCCATATTATTTATGGCCATGCAAACGGTAGCCTGGTGGTGGCTGTTCCAGGTAAACCACACGGCGCTCCATTCTTCCACTACCGCGGCTTTTTTGTACGTACTCTCCTTCGCGCACCTGGCGCACGTCGTTGCCGGTCTGCCTTTCCTGATCATTTTTTACAACACCGCCCGCAAACGAATGGTAGATCCCGTCA
>JAKLJF010000883.1 GCA_023151335.1 Thermoanaerobaculia bacterium
GTTTACGAAACTTTTTAAGTTTCGTAAACGTTGCCGGCGCTGATGCACAAAACCTGGCGGAGCAAGGTATAAAAGCATTTTGATCGTGAATGGTGTTGACTTTAAGGGTTAGAAGCGGACATAAAAAAAGGTACCCCGTGGGGGAGTACCGTTTTTGAAAAAAATTTGTAGCCTGAAAAAATACCCGCCTACTTCGGCCAAATCCCCCGCTCCGCCAACGCATCCCGCAGTGCAAGCGCCTTGTCACGCCGGGGGTGTTTGGCGTCGCCGGTGATCTTATTGAGCAACTCCTGAAATTCGGAGCGGTACCGCTGGTAATCCGCCAGGTAAAAAAGGCAGAGATCCCAATCTGTTTTATCGGTATCGCTGTCGAATGTGCGGTATATGCGATAGGCGTCCACCGCCTGGGCGTACAGCTTGCGTTTAAAATACACGTAGGCCAGCATTTCCAGCGACTTGGGATACAGCGGATCATTAGCCTTCACCCGGGTGAGCAGTTTCGTAGCTTCGCGATATTTTTTATTCAAAATGGCGGTGTCTGCCTTGTCCACCAGTTCTTCTCCGCCGGCGTCGGAACGGACGCCGCGGTCGCGCAGCGATTCGAGCATAATATCGGCGTAGGCGATGAGTTCCTGGTCGGCCAGTTGCGTCCATTCCGGGTCGGGCGCCGGGGGTTGGGTTACCGCTGCCTGTTGGTTTCCGCCGGGAGGCGTTGCGGGTTCAACGGCAGGGCCCGGGGCCGATTGTTGCGAGCGGAGCAAGTCTTCCCGCAATTGCCGGATTTCCTGTTTCTGCCTGTCCGATTCCAGTTTCTCGGCTTCCAGGGCTTGTTCGAGGCGCCGGCGCTCGGCGCGTTCCTGGGCCAGTTGTCCTTCATAATATCGCCAAAGCCCAAAAGCCCCGGCGAGCAGCAGGAGCACTGGGGCGACGAGCCAGAATTTTGCATAACCGGTTTTTGGAGCCGGCGGCGGCGATTTGGGTGGCGGGTCGATGGCGTCCAGTTCCCGCTGCCAGCTGGCGAAGTCCTGTTGCAGTTCCAGTTCGGCTAAGCGGTCGGGCACAGGCAGGATAAGGCGGTGCAGTTCCACTTCTCCGGCCAGTTCCGGGTCGCCCTGAATTTGTTTTTCAAAAGCGACCGCTTCCGCCGGCGGCAGATTGCCCAGCAGATACGCTTCAATTTTATCGTGCAAAGCCTGGTCAATCATACAATAATTCTTTGAGCCGTTTTGCCTTGTCCGGATTTTCCCGGAGATGGTCCTTCAGTTTGGTCTGACACTCGTACTTTTCTTTTTTAGCCTTTGCGGCGTCTTTCCAGCCCTCTGCCTCCGCTATTTTTTCCATGCTGGCGCCCTGGTAAAAAAACAGGCGCAGCACCCGCCGGCAACGTTCGCCGAGTATGTCGATGAGTTCGTCAACGGACTTGCGCAAATCCCGGCCCATTACCTGTTTTTCCACGCTGTCCACCACGCTCTTTATCGCCGCCTCTTCCCGCCCGGGGTTGGCCGGTTCGTTTTGTTGTTTTTTTCGGAGCCTGATCCAGCGGTTCAGCACGCAACGCGCCAGGTAGGTTTTCAGCGTGGCAGTATCCAGTTGAAAAGCCGGCGAACGGACGACCTTTTCAAACGGCAGGGCCACCTCGTTCATGGCTTCGGCGGCTTCGCCGGGCGTGCCGCCGCGCTGTACAACCACGCCTGCCCAGACGTCGCGCCAGTTTTTATACATGTACTCCCAGGCCTTGCGCCGGTCGGGATCGCCCCGGCGCAGGGCCTGGATAATTGCTTCGTCCGTCCAGTTTTTCGTGTTCATGCTTTAGAGGCAGGGTGGGTGAAAAGGGTACCCCCTGTGATTAGAGAAAATGTTCAGGCAAAAATAACCCGGAATGAACGGAAAAGGGGTGTGTTTTTTGCGAAAAATTGTCCATGCCGGTTCTAAATCATTTATCATTGTTCAGGAACTGGATGCATTCCAAATTGTCGCTTGCTATACCGGGAGCGTGTCTGAGCGCAGCGAAGGAACCGGGGCCGAAGGCCTCCAAAATTAAATCACAACTTTTTTGCTTTTACAGGGCCTTCGGCCCCGGTTCCTTCACTGCGCTCAGGATGATAAACCCGGGTATAGCAAGCAATTACAAGTTGGCACTTTGATTATCAGTGTGTTAGACTATTAAGGGCGGAAACCCCTTGCTTTCCCAGCCACTTGTCATCCCGAGCGAAGCGAGGGAACCGTCCGATCTACGGCGGGTCCAATATTGGAGTAATTGCCCGAAAACGTGGCGGGCCGGGTATAAAAAGACTAACGTGCTGAAAACCAATCCGCCGCAAGTCTATATGAAATATACCCGGCCAACCAGAGATTGTCGCAACGGATTGTGGGGCTGCACCCGCCGGTGGAGTATCCTCCTTATGAGGAAAATAGATGATGTAAAAAGTAGTACGACATAAGGTATTATTACAGGTTTTGCCGTATTTTTCGGGAGTTATTTCGCGTGTTTTCTCCCCCCGACCCCTGAAGGGGAGTTGATGGCGGGTCGCCT